>NZ_JBEOPL010000005.1:0-231904 GCF_040310065.1 Shewanella sp. TB7-MNA-CIBAN-0143 | reverse complement strand
ACACCCGTAGCTCAGCTGGTTAGAGCACTACCTTGACATGGTAGGGGTCGGTGGTTCGAGTCCACTCGGGTGTACCACTCTTCTCAAAGAGTTTAAATATTGAGATTCTATTAAAAAATAAACAATACACCCGTAGCTCAGCTGGTTAGAGCACTACCTTGACATGGTAGGGGTCGGTGGTTCGAGTCCACTCGGGTGTACCAATTCTCTTATACAAGAGAATACGGCCAGCGAAAGCTGGTTTTTTTGTGTCTAAAATTAATAGTTAATATTCACAAGCTAATAAACCCATAGCTCAGCTGGTTAGAGCACTACCCTCTCTTAGTTAACGGCGGCGGTAGGGGTCGGTATTCATGTGGTAAAGCGAAGTCCACTCGGGTGTACCATTTCTTGCAGTAACTCCTCGTTTTAAAAACCTTTTTTTATTACCAAACTCTCTACGTAAAAATTTATCTGCGCCAAATCGCATTAACCTCGTGCCAAGCAGTTATTTTTCGTGTCTAGAAGTCTTACAAATTAATTCATTTCAAATTTAGCCTATAAGATAGTTAAAACTCAAAAAAATAGGCAAAAAACACCAAAATGACGTTTTGTGTCCATTTCGTGCCAAACATGTTGGCACAAGTGATTTTTGAACCTGAAATGAATGACAACTACAACTTCCATTACTGGCACGATGAATAATTTACAGTCACACAAGCCAGTTGACGTACTTTCAATCAACACCTGATGTACACCAAGTAGATAAATGTACATTTTCAAAATGGCTTGTTCTTTTCAACCACAGCTCTGATCCGCCAACTCAGGGCAAGCGACTTAACTCTACTATTTGGTTAATTTGAACACCTGCGGTTTTCTATTTAGATTGTGAAATTTAGTGCCGTAGCAAATGGTAACCGTATTAGTCACCATTCTTTTACCGCAATTATTCGCAGCAAGTCCGCAGGCAAAGGCAAAACAGAAGGGAACGCTTAGAGAATAGTGATCAAATATTTTTGCGACCCAAGGTACATTTACCCCTCCAATTGCCAGTAACAGCCCAGTAACCAATGACACAGTCATACTGTCACGCCATAGGAGTAATGCTTTGTGGGCATCTTTTATTAGTGGGTCATTTTGTAATGGTTGATAGATATGTTGATACCATACTTGATTTTGCTGCTCTGCAGATGCATCTGAGATTAGGGAATATTAATATTCGAACGTAAAACCAAATTGAGTCAGTTTTTCATAAACATGCACATCAAATCGATACAATGACGCTGCTCTGTGGGCAACATTACGTTGCTTCTCATTACAGTCAATTAATAAATTCATCTTTAATATTTTTCGGCGAAAATTGGGTTTGTCTAATGTCACACCGAGAATAGATTCATATAAATCTTGTAGTTGTAATAAGGTAAATTTTTCAGGTAACAAACTAAAACCGATCGGTTCATGTCTGACTTTGTATTTTAAGTGATTAAGGCAACTGGCCAAAATATTATCATGGTCAAACATCAGTTTAGGGACTTGTCTTACATCAAACCATTCACATTCTATGGCATTTGGACCATGCGATAAATTGGTTTCGTCAAAGCGGACCAACGAATAAAACGCAATGGTAATAATTCGTCTGGCTGGGTAACGGTCAACATCACCGAAGGCACCTAGTTGGTCTAAATATAAGTTTTCGACCCCGGCTGTGTTTTTTACAACTCGCGATGCCGCAGTCTCGAGGTTTTCGTCACTGCGAACCCAGTGACCGACTAAGCCCCATTTATTGGTTGCTAGGCCTTTATTGTATTTAATCAATAAGACTTTAAGTTTGCTGTCATGAAGGGTAAAAATAAGATTATCAACGGTTAAGTTACTAATACAATCAGCAGGGATGGTTTCTTCATCAATAACTTCGTTTATAAAATTCACAGATAAGATCCAATTTAATATAGCGAGCTTGGTTGTACATACACACTCTGGAGATTGCCGTTGAACAACTGTGTAGTAGTAAAAAAGTCATATTCAACAGACGTTGATAATCACTTTACTCACCAAAAACATAATTGTAAATGCATGAAACAAAATCAATTTCTACTGCACATCACCAATGCACAATATTACAACAATACTTATCATCGTTGTGGCTTAGATGCGTTTTATCAACGATCACCACAAATTAACCTGCTTAAATTATTGATTGTATTTGTATTTTTCGTAAACAAACACTTCATCATCCGTAGAATAGGTCATTGCTAGACAATTGATTTACTCGACTCTCTTTGAATAATTTCAAATTCGAGAATATGACGCAACTGACTGTTTTTTAGTCCTGAAAAGTCTTTGTTTTTATTTGAGGTAAATAAGCTGACAGCTAACGTTGCCATTTCATCAATAGGCTGTCTTACCGTGGTAATGTTTGGCCACACGACCGTTGCGAGGGTTGTATCATCAAAGCCAACAACCGATAAATCATTTGGCACATTAATCCCCTGGCTTTGTGCAATAGACATCACCGCAGCAGCCATATCATCGTTAGCTGCAAAAATAGCACTGGGTTTATCGTGACGAAAAAGTTATATCTTTTAATTTCAAATAACACTAATCGATTTCTAGATTTGAACAAATTCACATAATCAATGACACAAACGATGATGACGTGTGGATGATTTGTTAATGTTAGCCTCATCTCTCATGATGAAAAGACGGTGTAATGCTGATACTAGCGCTTTAGAAGTACTTGAAATAATGACAATTGGAGGCTTATTCAGTTTTCGCAAACCAGGCTGGCCAGTACTGAATTGGGGATATGTTTTGCATTAAGACTTTTAGTCTCGGTTAGTGGCTCCGATGATGTGGTGATAGTCGACAGTGTTCCGTGATTGGCTAAGTTATCTAACGAAAATTAATTGCCGAGGGCGCTAAACGTTGCAAAGTTAACTAAGGGTCGCTAGCAAAATGAGTTAACTATTTTGATATTTTTGCATGCTTAAAAGTGTTTATGTTGATATCGCTAAACAACTCACTATTTACCGATTTATGTCCTTACTGGATAAGCCAATCCGACTAGACATCGGATTGGCAATTAGCGCTAGAACGGAGCGTCGATGTCAACAATGGCGATAAGTTTGTGGTTAACAAACTCCTTGATGCCGAGACCGACTAGCTCGCGGCCGTAACCTGAACGTTTAACACCACCGAATGGTAAATCCGCCTTAGCCATTGTCGGGTGATTGACGAAGACCATACCTGTGGATATTCGTTTCGCCACTTCTGCACCATGGATTGGGTTGGCAGTAAATACCGAACCGCCCAGACCGAACGGTGAATCATTGGCTATATGGACCGCGTCATCTTCATCTTTGGCGCGAAACATCATAGAAACAGGACCGAAGAATTCCCAATAACGTGCGGGGTTGTCTTCTGCAATGTCAGTCAAAATGGTTGGCTGAACAAAATTGCCTGAATCAGGGACAATTGGCCCAACCTCAGTTGCGGTAGCACCGTAAGAAACCGCCTGGCGAATCTTATCCTTGATTTCATCGGCTGCCGCCCTAGATGAAAGTGGTGCTAGCGTTGTGCTTGGCTCGAACGGATCACCCGCTTTGAGATTCGCAGTACCACCAATATATCCTTCAAGGAACCGATCATACACCTCATCCACAATGATCATTCGTTTTGATGACACACAGACCTGACCACCATTCCAATGTCGTCCTAGAACCGCCCAGTTAATTGTTTTCTGCATATCTGCATCGGCTAGAACAACTAATGCATCAGCACCGCCAAGTTCAAGAGTCGATTTCTTTAATGCCTTGCCAGCCTGGGCCGCAACGACTGCACCGGCCCTTTCCGACCCTGTTAATGCTACGCCCTGAACGCGCGGATCGTTAATGATCGTTTCTATCTGCGACCTTGTAGCGTATAGATTTTTGAACACACCTTGAGGTAAACCAGCATCGAGCATTAATTTTTCGAATGCAGCCGCGGCCTGCGGAACGTTAGACGCATGCTTGAGCAACAGTGTATTACCAGCAGATATTTGTGGTGCAGCGATACGAACCACCTGATAGAAAGGAAAGTTCCATGGTTCAATCGCCAATAATACACCCAGCGGCTCACACAAAATTTCCGCATCAGCGTCGGCAACCGGTAGCTTTTGTGGAGCCAGCAATTTCTGTGCATTATTTGCATAGTAGTCGAAGATATCTGCTGACAACGCTATTTCTGCTTTGGCTTCGGATATAAGTTTACCCATCTCAATGGTGAGCAAATTGGCATAATAATCAACGTCACGACGTAATAATTCGGCGGCGGCGTGCATTATGCGCGCACGCTCAGTAAACCCAGTATTTTTCCAAAGTAAAAAAGCATCATGCGCATTTTCAATTGCTTGCTTTACTTCTGAGTCGCTTGCATCTGGGAACGTTACCAGAAGATCACCAGTGTAAGGATTGCGTGTTTCATATGTCATAATATTTACCTTTTTTGGGTAATGTACCAACAGGAGACGGGTATTTAACAACCGGCCCCCGGTGTTGTTTTGCAAAAGCTATCGCCCGAGGGCGAAGTCAGAACCATCAAGATGGTAAAATATTGACCTGTTACTTTTGACCAACATGGATTGTACGTTTGCCGAAGTTTTCGCCATTAAGAAGGCCTATAAATGCATGAGGAGCATTTTCGAGCCCTGTGATAATCTCTTCTCGGTATTTAATCTTGCCGCTTTTAACCCAACCAGTCATCTCGGCGGCGAAGTCGGGATACAGATGGCCAAAGTCATCAAAAATAATAAAACCTTGCAGCTTAATTTTCTTACGCAGGATCTGACCCATCAGCCAGTTCATTCTATCTGGCCCTTCTGGCAATTCGGTTGCGTTATATTGTGACACCAGCCCGCAAAGTGGGATCCGAGCGTTCGGATTTAATAGCGGGATGACGGCATCAAGGACCTTACCACCGACACTTTCAAAATAGACATCGATGCCGTTTGAGTTCACCTTGGCAAGTTGGTCTGCAAAGTCAGCAACCTTATGGTCGATGCACGCGTCAAAGCCTAACTCGTCTACTGCATAGGCACATTTTTCCGCGCCGCCTGCAATTCCAACCACACGACAGCCCAGCAGCTTGCCGATTTGGCCAACAGTGGCCCCGACCGGGCCAGTCGCAGCTGCCACAACAATGGTCTCGCCAGCTTTAGGGACACCAATATGCTTCAGGCCAGCCCAGGCAGTAAACCCAGGCATGCCTAAAATACCCAGCGCCCATGAAAGATGGGTCGAAGACTTACCGAGGTTAGTGAGCCCGGTGCCATCGGACACAGCATAGTCTTGCCAACCATTAAAACTAAGCACGAAGTCGCCTGGAACAAAGCCATCGATATTGGAATCAATAACTTGAGATACAGTACCGCCTATCATCACCGCGCCTATTTCGACAGGGTCTGCATAAGATGGTGCATCGCTCATCCGCCCGCGCATATAGGGGTCGAGCGAAAGGAATTCAGTCCGCAGTAGCATTTGTTTGTCGTTAGCAACAGGGATAGCGGTCTCAATCAAAGTTAACGTGTCTAGCGTAGGTTCGCCTTTAGGACGTTCTGCAAGAACCCATTGTCGATTAGTTGTGTTTGTTTGTGTCATATTCAATCTCCTTTAAAGTGACGCTTCAAGAATGCGACGGACATCAGTTGGGGTGATGTCTTTGTGTTCGCCAAGGGCTGTCATGCCATGTTCCTCCAAGGCGCGAACGATAAGTTCAATTTCTGCTGCAGCAATACCGTAGTCGCTCAATCGAGTCTTGATCCCTAATTGCTCGAAAAACGCCCGCGTAGCGTCTATTGCAGCGTCAATTCGCACAGCATCTGTGCCTTCGGTGATGTCCCAGACATTACTAGCATATTGGAGTAATTTTTCGTGCTTGTGGCCACGCTGATCATTCAATAGTGACGGTAACACGACAGCAAGAGTACGGGCGTGGTCTGTATCATTGAGCGCAGTAATCTCATGTCCGATCATGTGAGAAGCCCAATCTTGTGGCACTCCGGCACCGATTAAGCCATTCAAAGCCAGTGTGGCTGTCCACATCAGACTTGCACGAATGTCATAATCTTCTGGTGTCTTTAGCGCTTTAGGGCCAAGCTCAATAATGGTGCGTAGCAGAGACTCGGCAAAACCATCCTGCACGTGTGCGCCACTGGGGTAAGTTAGATACTGCTCGATAATATGGACAAAGGCATCTGCAGCGCCATTGGCAATCTGACGCGCAGGCAGCGTATAGGTAAGTTCAGGATCGAGGACCGAAAAAATTGGGTAGCAATGCGGACTTCTAAAAGGAAGCTTGGCTATCTTCTCAGGGTTGGTTATCACCCCACCATTGTTCATTTCAGATCCTGTAGCTGGCAATGTAAGCACCGTTCCGAACGGCATCGCCGCGGTCACTTTTTCCGTGCCGTCAGTAAGGATCTCCCAGGGGTCACCAGCATAAAGCGCCGCCATCGCGATAAATTTAGTCGCATCAATGACAGATCCGCCACCCACGGCAAGCAAAAAGGTGATGTTATTATCAGCGATTACTTTGACGGCATTAAGGGTCGTTGCATAACGAGGATTTGGTTCTATGCCACCAAACTCGACCAATGTGCGACCAGAAAGTGCTGTTCTCACTTGCCCTAATACACCGGTTCGTTCCGCGCTACCACCGCCATAGATAATCAATACTTTTGCATCTACTGGAATATGATCGTTAAGGTCTTCGATGCGGCCTTTACCAAAGAGGATTTTTGTCGGATTGTGCAAGTCAAAGTTGTTCATATTCTATGTTTCCTTCTGTTTCAATGTGAAGGCGTACGTTTATGCTGACATACGTCGATTTTTCTGTGTCTAGTATTCGAATGTAGGCAGACCTGATGAACACATATACTGCGACAACTTGTAACTGCGGCGATAAAAAAGAGACTTAACAGCATCGCCAATATCGCTATTTTGCCGTTCATGGCAATTGCCTAGATGGAATAAAATGCGTTGATCATATTCACTTGCTTGATATCTACATTGTTATTCTTTACTAAATGGTCAACTATAATTAAATGAGTAAACCACCTAAAGTAACCACTTGAATATGTCAATACGATATTTAAATATAAAACTCGTTATTATCTCTGATTTAAGACATTTATATTTAGATATAATATTAAAATATATTTTCAGCATGACGCTAACCATATTAAAACCAGATGATTAAAAAAAGATGATTAAAATCACTGTTAGTGCGGTGCTTTAAATAAAATAAATTATATTTTACTGTTTAGTTACACTAACATACCAATGTTAGCCTTTCCAATTAGGCCAATAAATCTTAATAATTGTAAACAGTTCAGACTAAAAGGATGTAATTGAGTACATCCTTTTAACAATACTAACGATTGGGATTAAGTTTTGTTTAAGTATAAAAATGATGATAGGGAATAACAATAATCAGCGTATGTTATTAGCCACATAAGATTAACTTAATAACAATTCTGAAATTTATAAATAGTTAGATAAATAGATAAGCATCTACGTTTTTAAATAAATCCTAACGCGCGTGACAATCAACAGTTTCAATACTGCTTATTTCATCATCCATACAGAAATGTGGGCAACCCAACACCCGGCCATGTTTCTCGATAGCTTCAACTAGTGTTTGTTGTATGTCGTCAAGGTAGGCTTTAAGTCGTTCTAAAGGTGGCCTAGTTAGCGAAAAAGGTGTTCATTTTCGGCTTTTTTATCTCCTATCCGTCGAGGATGGCCTCAGTAACATGTTCTGATTTAGATTTGAAAAAATAGTAGCAGCCCTTCTTCACGCCGGCTCGCTCACATATAGCATCAATAGTGAGAGTGCCATAGCTGCTCTGCCACATTAAATCTAATATTGCTTGTAGCAAGCGTTCTTTGCCATCACTTTTCGGCCATTTCCAGTACCTATTAATACGTTGACATTATTGACGTTGACTATTATCTATTCGTCTCGATACGCTAATTGGGGCTACCCAATTTAACTTAATCATCAGAAACCAAAAACAATATTGTAGCCCCTATTATCCCGGCTAATAATGAACCGAAAAGGATACCCAGCTTAGCTTGTTCGATTAAAGCGGGCTGCCCCTCAAATGCTAAGGCTGATATAAACAATGACATTGTAAAGCCTACACCCGCTAAAAATCCGATACCTATGATATGAGGAAATGTCATCCCATTAGGTAACCTTACCGCACCCACTTTTAACCCTAACCAAGCAAAAAGGCTAATACCAATGCCCTTTCCCAACACCAATGCGAGTATTATTGCTAGTGTGACCACAGTATCTTTAAATTCAGGAATCATTGTGGGTAACATTACACCTGCGTTCAAAAAAGCAAACAAAGGTAAAATAATAAGGCTAACGGGTTTGTCTAGCGTATAGCCCCAACGTAATATCGGCGCTGTACTTTGCTTGGCAATATCTTCGGCCTTTACAGCAAGTGCGTGTTGTTTTTCATTCTCAAGGATAGGAGTGTCTACACTGTCTACGTCCTTAAATTCTTGAATGACATGTTGCATTTTACGACGAAACCAAACTTTATTGGTATAAGGACGCGTCGGTACCATCATAGCAGCTAAAAGACCGGCCGTGGTTGCATGTACGCCTGATTGAAGAATAAACCACCAAAGAAAAAAACCGCCCATTAAATAGAAAATAGGTTTTCTTATGCCCAGAATGTTGATAAAAAATAACACTAATAACGTCAGAGCAGCCCACAATAATGACAGAACTTCGATTTGTTCAGTATAAAATAATCCAATAACAGCAACGGCTCCCATGTCATCTACAATGGCTAAACCCGTAAGAATAATGTAAGCAGCCCGAGGTGCTTTAGCGCCTAACAGTGTTAAAATACCTATAGCAAATGCCGTGTCTGTGGCCATAGGAACACCCCAACCTTGATACGCATTGGACGAGTCACTAATCCAAATAATGCTTGAATATATCAGTGCTGGGAGCACCATGCCCCCTAATGCCATAACAATAACTAATGCAGCATCTTTTAAATCGCTAAGAGCGCCGACCAAACATTCATATTTTATTTCTAACCCTAAAATGAAAAAAAACAACACCATCAAGCCATCATTGATCCAATAATGTAAGGAATGACTTATTGACCAATCGCCAAGAGAAATAGTTAATTTAAGTGTACTGAGTGCTTCATAACTGTGTTGCCATCCTAAGTTAACCATAAGAATTGCGGCTATTGCCGAAACCAGTAACACGATTCCAGCTACGATCTGGCTATCGATGAATGACTCCACAGGTAATGAAAACTTAAGAAAACCACGCTCTAACGGAGCATGATCACGATTTTCTTCCTTTATTTCGTAACCCATAACTTGTCTCCATCACGTTATTGCATGATTTTTTAACCGAAGAATGTATCCAGAACCCTTTAAAATCAATACATTAAACATCGAGCAAATACGATACCATCTTTGCTAACAAAACGGCTTTATATCCTGTCAATCGCGCTGAAATTTAATGCAAACCTAGCATCACGTTTGCCAAACCAGCGGAGCTAAGCGATTAACATTGCTGATAAACTGTCAAGACACGCCTGAGAATATGACTGTAATCGGTTTAATCAACTGACTATGTATTCTGATCTGTTTCGGTATATTTACCATCACTATGATTGCAACATACACGGTTATATTGTTAGTGTGGTAACCCGCTATGACATAAATATCGAACAATTAACGGAGCGAAACTAATGGGATCTAACAATACTGATCAACATAAACACAGTATCGCGACTTTTGCAGCCTTGAAAACCGCCATTGCAAATGATGAAGAGCAGTTAGTAAAGGAATTATTGGCAGATGAACCGATGCAAGAGCTTGAGAAAAGCTACCTCCTTGACCTAGCCCATCTAAACAATAATTGTACTATCATAAAATTACTTGAAGATATTCCTGAAAAATAGCTAAACAAAGAAATATAGTGTGTTGATGTCCTCTCTATTTAGCTAGCCATTTTCCCTTAAGAGAATCGCCGCTTATAGCGGCGAATAAATACTTATCTAAGCGATACATAAAAACCATTGTTCACAAATGACTATATACTTTCCTCTTCTGTTTTTTCTATAGTAGCGCTTAATTTTTGATATACACCAAGTGCGACAATTAAGATAGCTGATACCATAATAAGTAAGGCTGGATAGAGCAAAAGGCTAAGGTCTTTCGTTCCTGCTTTAAATATAAAAACCAGTCCTTCAATGCTGACTGCTATAGTAATAATGACAATAATTTTTGTAATTGTTCGTCTTGCCTCTTTGGGATCTCGCAGCTCTTTGTCCTTAAAAACCTCTTCTTCCATCATATACTGTGCTACATCAATAATGGCTGCTGCAATAATGATAGCAGCGACAGATTGAAGCATTAATGGAATAAATCCAGAGTCATACTGTATGCCAGAAATGACCTCATAAATGGACCACAGCATAATTATCAAAGATAAGATGATAAGCACTACAGCTGCGAACAAATGAACTCCAGCGAAAATCTTATTAAACAGTTTTTTCATATTTTTTCCCTCTAAGAATTTATCAACCAACGTGGCCCATTCAGCTATTAATGTGTACACACATTTGAAGCGAAGGTGTTCATCCAATATTGATACTTGCTTGTATCATTTAATGCATAAACTCATTAATGATTGGCCGCCATAATGTAGGGATACTATTAACTCGAGTTTCTATTATGTAGCATGCTTATTTGAATCTTGACGTCGCAGACTTAAATGCCGAACCAAGCGAATCCCAGGCGCTGTCAATACCGACTTTTATGTCTTCCCAAGCATCGTCACCGGCCTTTTTAAGCTCAGTAAGCTTTTTATTGGCAGTGTCCTTCATAGACTGAAGTTGCTCTATTTGTTTGTAGTATTCAAGCTGCTCATCAGCTGCGGCCGCATCAGCTTTTGCTTTAAGTTTGTCGATATCAGCGCTCCACTCGTCGAGCTGCGCTTGCAATTTCTTTTCGTATGCTTGTTTCTTACTCATAATGATTGTCCTTTTAAATACATTGGATACGCTATACATTTTAAGTGTTTCTAGTTTATTTGAATCACTGCGCCTCAGCATATTTGATTATTTACCGGCATAAATTTACCAGCTTAAATTTACGTTACCACGCAAGGCGGCATATTGCTCACTTCTGCCTTATTATTGCTTGTTCATGTAATATCGTTATGAAGATATGTTAATGGATCTATTTGCAACCTTTGCTCGTAAAAAAGCCTGCGATTAAAAAATTTAAGCTGTTATATGAAATACATGAGATACATGATGGTTATTTATCAAGGCAATTGAGCACTGCGCAGTATCGAAATACAGTAGCGAGAAACAAACTAACATGAATAAATCATACTAGAGGTATATTGGTTTGATTTATTTAGCATTAATATCAATGAATTATAACCATAAAGCTAATGAGTCATTTACAAGCAAAAACACACTCAGATGAAATAATTTATGGCCTAGATATCATATAATGCAAATTGACGAACAATATCCCAGATGTAGCGTTAATTGGTGAAGCAGCCAATTTTGATTGATAAGGTTGCACTAGTTAGTGTTAAGGACTTTTAATGCATTTTACCAAAGAGCGCTTAGACGCGCTTGAAAAACACACCCGTAGCCATTTAATCAATTCACTGTCAGGATTTAAAAGCGCTAATTTAATAGGTACACAAGATTTACAGGGCAACACTAATTTGTCGATTGTCAGTTCGGTTATTCACCTAGGTGCCAATCCGCCGCTGGTTGGTATGATAATCCGCCCTCACAGTGTGCCGCGTCATACCTTTGAAAATATTTTACAAACCGGCTTGTATACCATTAATCAAGTTAATCAATCTATTTATGAGCAAGCTCATCAAACATCTGCTCGATATGATAAAGATGAATCAGAGTTTGTAGCGGCGGGATTAACGCCTGAATATCTATCAGACTTTAGCGCGCCTTTTGTAAAAGAAAGCCGCCTAAAATATTCAGTTAAGCTAGTAGAGCATCAACATTTAGCTATCAATGGTACCGAGTTTGTTATTGGTGAAATAGTTGACGTTTATGTAGATGATGATGCGGTTCAAACTGATGGGTTTATAGATTTACACACTATTGATACGGTAGCGATTAGCGGGCTCGATTGTTACTACACAGGCAATAAACTGGCTCGTTTGCCTTATGCTAAAAAATAGCGGTGACATAATTTTATAGTGCTTAAGCTAATTTATAGCATGTGCGGCTGCATAAAATAGCCAGAATACGAGCCGTATTTGATAAATCCCATTTAACTAAATGGGATTTATCAATATCAACGTATTTTACTTTTTAGTTAAAAAGCGTTCTTTAACGGCTTCTGCCATTAAATTGGGTGGAATTAAGCCTTGCTCTAACAAAAAATTATTAAATGCCAAGCGATCAAACTTATCGCCTAGGGCTATTTCGACGTCAGCCCTGATCTCCAATAATCGTGATAAGCCATAAAAGTAACTGCCAGCCTGACCAGGCATTCTCATGGTGTATCGATCCACTTCTTGTTTCACTGCCGCTTCTGAAAATACCACGTCATTGCGTAACAATGCATAGGCGTTTTCTTTTGTTGTTAGACCTAGGTTCAACATCGGATCTAACATGGCGCGAGCATTACGTAATAGTCGATGCTGAAGCGCTATAAGCTGTGCTTCAATAGGAAGGTATGGCAACATTTCAGCTTCGGCATACAGTGCCCAACCTTCAACGTTTACGCTGTTAAAAGCATAATAAACACGTGCGAGTGACACGCCCTGCTCCAACATGACCGCAAATTGTAATTCATGGCCAGGTCTGCCTTCATGAGCACTTAATGTATAAGCAACGGCATTAAAATTAAAGTCATCGTAAGCAGCATCCCCGGTTAATGCAGGGTTACCGGTTGTCAGTACAAATTGGCCTTGTTCACCCGTATTACCAATAAACGGTGGCGGTAACATATGAGGCGCTGGACTGCCCGCAGCCTCTGCTTCGCTGGCCAATCGCATAATCATGTCGCGCTCAGGTAAATTGACCACTTTTTTCTGAGTGATTAACGCTTCAAGTTTTTTATTAATGGCTCGATAATGATCTTCAATCTTATCGTTGTCTAAAGAGTCTTTTTTAAGTGCTTTTATCACATCGCGATAATCACTTGATGGCATATTAAACTTTTGCGCAACCAACGGCGCTAACGCCTGCATGTTGGCTTTGGTTATCATATAGCTTGCTTTCGCGCGTTCAATTAACAACTCAGGTTCGATATCAATGCCAACTGTTTTGAGTTTTAAAGCGTAAATTTCTGACGGTAAGCGGAAGTCATCTCGGCTAGTTGGAATAACGGTTTTTTCTGCCCACTGACGGTAATCTGCAATTTGCTGCTTTAGTAGCGACAGATTCTCATCGGCTTTTATGAATTCATTTTTCTCAAACAACTGCTGCAAACCTTGCAATAAGGTATCGGTTCTTGCCAGTGCTTGGTTTACTTCTTCTTTTGTTGGCCCCATTAACTTTTTGTTGGCTAATGCGGCTTCATACAAGGTTTTTGCTTGTTCAGTTAACGCAGGTTGACCCGTTTTACCGACATAACACGCTAAACGAGTATTAGCCGCTTGTTTACGTGTATCTGACATTTGATCATCTAATAATGCCGACACGCCTCTAAATATAATTAACGGCACGTCCACCCAAGGCAACATGTATTTGTCTTCTAATTTACCTGAGGCAATGGTCTGATCAATATTGTTGATAATAATGTTGAGGTCTTGACGAACCTGCAATGACTTTTCAGTATTAAGCGCTTGTAACAACGTCTTTTTACTGGTTTCAAGAGTACGAATATACTTATCTTGTTGTGCCTTAGTAATGCTGCTGCATTGACTATCGGTTTCAGTAATGCCAATTGAACTTGCCATTTCAGGTTGAAATTGACTCGTTACCTGAATTTGTTTGTTGGTGTATGCATTACTGATATCAACCCAGGATTCCGCTGATGATGTCAACGGAATAAGAGCAAGTAGTGGAATCACAGACGTGAGTATTTTGCCTGACATCGGCTTAGTCCTTTTTTTATGATGAAGTGATTACTATAACCGAATAAAGATCTAAAGTGATGAGCGCTGAATTAACTAATCTGTAACGAATGGTGATCAACAAATCAGGTTATAAAGTAGACCCTTTTAAAGTAATGATTAGAAAAACAGTCAGTGCATGAGTTACATCTGTATTGTTACTTCGCAGCCAATAAAAAACCGCAGCGATTGACGCTGCGGCTTGTTCTATCGAGAATATAATCGATTTTAGCGGATGAGATAATTGCTCAATTAAAAAGCAAAGTCTTCGCTATCAAGTGCCATCATAGAATCGACACCATTGGCAATACATGCCGCATGACCTTTAGCCCTTGGCAGCATGCGCTGCATAAAGAACTGAGCTGTTTTGATTTTAGCCTCATAGAACGCTGGCTCGGTGGTGCCTGCAGCCAATTTATCTTGCGCCACTTTCGCCATTTTCGCCCAGAAGAAAGCGAGTGTGACGTAACCGGCATACATCAAGTAATCCACAGACGCCCCGCCGATTTCATCCGGGTTCTTCATCGCCTTGCCACCAATTAACACGGTCAGTTCATGCCACTCTTTAGCATAAGCCATAATCGGTTTAATAAACTCAGCCATGGCTGGGTTATCCATGTTTTGTTGGCAAAATACGGTAACGTCTTTAGAGAAAGGCTTTAATACTTCACCCTGAGTACCAATAATTTTACGAGCCAGTAAGTCTAATGCCTGAATACCGGTAGTACCTTCATATAAACAGCTAATCTTGGTATCGCGCATTAACTGTTCCATGCCCCACTCTTTGATAAAGCCATGTCCACCAAAAATCTGCACACCGTGGCTGGTACATTCAAAACCCAGCTCTGAAAGGAATGCTTTAGCAATCGGCGTTAATAAGGCTAACTTTGTTTCAGCATCAGCTTTAATGGCTTCGTCTTTTTCGGCATGGCCAATATCAACTAGCTGGGCAAGATACGAAATTAACGCACGGCCACCTTCAGCAATCGACTTCTGAGTTAACAGCATTCTACGAACATCTGGATGAACAATGATTGGGTCAGCTGGGCCGTTAGGATTTTTAACCCCGCTGATTGAACGCATTTGTAGACGATCTTTTGCGTATGCCAAAGCCCCCTGGAATGAGGCTTCAGCAGCCGCAACACCTTCACTAGCAACGCCAATACGGGCAGCATTCATAAAGGTGAACATGCACTTAAGGCCGCGATTCGGTTCACCAATCAAATGCCCAGTTGCACCATCAAAATTAATCACACAGGTCGCGTTACCATTAATGCCCATTTTGTGTTCAATAGAACCACAACTCACGCCGTTTCTATCTGAAATGGTGCCATCTTCGTTAACGTTGAATTTAGGTACGATAAATAACGAGATACCTTTATTACCTTCTGGCGCGCCAGGAATACGGGCAATAACGATATGGACAATGTTATCTGACAGGTCGTGTTCACCTGCCGAAATAAAGATTTTAGTGCCGCTCAATGAATAACTGCCATCGGCCTGTAACTCAGCCTTGGTGCGCAACATACCTAAATCGGTACCACAATGCGGCTCAGTTAAACACATTGTGCCAGTCCACTTACCTTCAACTAACTTTGGCATAAATTGTTGTTTTTGAGATTCTGTGCCGTGTGCTTCAATGGTGGCTAAAGCGCCATGACTTAGCCCTGGATACATGGCAAAACTATGGTTAGCACTGGAAAACATCTCAGCAATACTGATATTTAATGAATGCGGTAATCCTTGGCCACCAAACTCTTCAGACTGAGATAACGTTGGCCAACCACCTTCTACATATTGAGCGTACGCCTCTTTAAAACCATCTGGTGTGGTCACCACACCGTCGTTCCATGTACAACCTTGCTGATCGCCTATTTGGTTTAATGGTGCCACAACCTGTTCGGTTAATTTTGCCGCTTCAGCAATAATCGCATCAACCATATCGATACTGGCATCTTGGTAACCCAAACGCTGATAGTGCCCTTCACAATCTAGCAGTTCTTGCATAACAAATTTTACGTCACGAATGGGGGCTTTATATTCAGGCATTGTTACTCTCCATGTCATTATCAATCTATATCTAGTTAGTGATTATTTGGATGAATTTTTCCATGCAAATAATATTTGTTACTACCGATGCTAAGTTAACTACAAGTATTATCCAAATGCATAATAATTATATGTATACATTCGTTTGAATTATAGTTTGTCGGTATTGTTAGACTTTCAGCAACAACTTCGCAACAAAACCGCCTCAGCCCTCGACGATTATTCATCCTACGCATAACTAAAAACACTCAGACGGTGAAATTCCTCAGTGCATTATTCGTTATATGAATAGTTGCTTATCAAAATAATTGATTTGTTTAATTATAAAACACCCCCTAGCATGATTTGGCGGTTAATTGTTCACTAAAGTGGTAATGACGTATTTTCAGGATAATTTTTCAACATAGAAAATTAAGCTGATTGATCCCCCCTTGATGTTATTGAATAACGCTAATTTCACAACGCTATATATTTACAGGTTACAAATAAGAACGCTTAAGCGTCATACATATCTTTTGTAAATCAATGTATTGGCAAGCTTGTTTAATAACGATTAGTCATCGTCTGGGGAAATAAATGAATAATAATAAATCAACATATTTTAAGCATTCTTTACTCGCATTTGCGATTATGGGAGTAATGAGCTCAGCTGCAAATGCTGAAGATGAAAAACCAAAAGCACAAAAAAGTGCAGACGATATAGAAAGAATCGTCGTAACGGCATCTAAACGTGCCAAAGGATTACAGGAATCTCCTGTGGCCATTACGGTAGTGAGTAGCAAAGCAATAGAGCAAGCTAAAGTAATGGACATAACAGACTTACAAACTCTGGTACCAACTCTACGCGTCACCCCACTACAACGTTCAACTAACACCAACTTCTCAATTCGTGGCTTTGGTAATGGCACCAACAATACGGGTATTGAGCCTTCTGTTGGGGTATTTATCGATGGTGTGTATCGCTCTCGTGCGGCATCTCAAATAGGTGACTTACCAAGACTGCAGCAAATTGAAGTGCTAAGTGGACCACAAAGTACCTTGTTTGGTAAAAATGCTTCTGCTGGGGTCATTAGCGTCACCACGCGAGAACCCGCTTATTATCAAGAAGGTAAAATTGAAGTTGGCGTAGGTAATTTCAACCAAAAAGAAATTAAAGGTTATTACACCAATGGCATAACCGATAATTTAGCATTTAGTGTTTCTGGTGGATTGAACAAACGAGATGGTTACACTGAAAGTGTGGTGGGATTAGACGATATTAACGACCGTGACCGTTGGAATATTCGAGGTCAGGCACTGTACGAACCAACTGAAGACGTAAAACTTCGATTAATTGCTGACTATAGTAAAATTGAAGAAGCATGCTGTACCGTAGAGAATTCAATTAATGGCCCTACTACTGGCGCTGTGCGTGCGCTCGGGGGCATGGACCTTGATGAAACAGATTCATTTGCTTATCAATCTACTCTTAATTCCAATCCCGATAACAACGTCAAAGATGGTGGAGTATCACTGCAGCTAGATGTTGATTTTGATGGTTATTCATTTACCTCAATCAGTGCATTTCGTACCAACGATTCTGATTTTATGAATGATGTCGATTACACTTCTCTCGATATTTTGAACGAAGGCGGCTACACCGATATCGAAACAATTACCCAAGAGTTTCGCTTAACCTCTACCGGTGATCGTCAGCTCGAATGGATGTTTGGCGCATTCATTTTTCATGAAGAAGTGACCACTGGCGATACCTTGTATTATGGTAACGACATTAGAAATTACTTTGATGTGTTGATGGCGGCTGGTGGTGCTCCGGGTTTATTAGCGGGTGTTGAAGGAGTATATGGCCTGGATCCCGGCACATTTTTCTCAGGTGACTCGGCAGTAAGTTCTGAGTTCGAACAAGAAAATGATGCTTACTCGATATTTGCCAGTTTTGATTACCATATCAGCGACGATTTTACCGCCATATTTGGCGTGAGTTACACCAATGATCAAAAAGAAATCAACATCACTCAACAACATTCCGATGTCCTTTCTGCACTTGATTTAGACACAGTGCCAACATTGTATGGCGTGCCTATTGGCAGTATTCCTCAGTTGGCACCTGCGGTACCAGTGATTAAAAGTTTGCAGTTTTTACCCCCTATGCTGGGGTTACCAAATGCTGTTGAAAACAATCAATCAGATGATAGTAAAACCACGTGGTCACTACGCTTAGCTTACGAAATTAATGACAATGTCAATATATTCGCTACAGCAGCAACAGGTTTTAAAGCAACGTCTTGGAACTTATCGCGTTATTCAAGCCCTTTCGCAGCGGATCAATCTGCATTAGAAACGGCAGGCTTAGCACTTCCCAATCAGGTTTATGGCGGCCGTTATGCCTCACCTGAAGAAGCCATGGTGTACGAGCTGGGCATTAAAACTCAATTCGAACACGGATCATTTAGCGCAACCATATTTGATCAAACCATTGAAGGGTTTCAGTCATCTATTTTCATTGGCACAGGTTATGTACTGGCCAATGCGGGTAAACAAAGTACCCAAGGTATTGAGTTCGACTCTAATTATAACCTCACTGAAGATTGGTCATTTACCTTAGCGGGTACCTTCCTCGACCCTGTTTACGACTCGTTTGTTGGTGCATCAGGTTTAAACGGACCGGTTGATTTATCTGGCGAGAAACCGGCTGGTATTCATGAAGTCAGTATCACTGCCGGTATTGTGTATAACTTTGAAGTCTTTAATGGTGCCGATGGCTATGTTCGTACCGATTACCTTTTCGAAAGTGATACTAAGCTGGCTGAAAATACCCCTGAATCATTATCTCGCGAGGTAAACACCTTCAACGCAAGTACGGGACTGGCATTTGATAATGGCGTCAGTTTACAGCTTTGGGTGCGTAACTTAACCAATGATGAATATCTGTTGTCGGCATTCCCACCTCCAATTCAAGCGGGCAGTTTTAATGGTTATCCAAATCAACCACGTACCTTTGGAGCCAATATTTCGTACCAATTTTAACTAGCTAAACAGTCTGCAGTGACGGTAATAGCGCTTTACTGCCACTGCAGACTTTTTTATTAACATCAAGATTAAGCAACTGATTTATATCGCTAATAACGCTATAAACTCACTATCAATAAAACAATAAGAGTGTCCTATATGTCTATAGAATCAATATTAAAAAACCGTTACTCAGCACGCGCCTTTCTCGACAAACCGGTTGCCAAGGAAACCTTGGATTTGATTTTTGCACATGCACAGCTTTCTCCTTCCAATTGTAATGTGCAGCCATGGCAAACTTGTGTGGTTTCAGGTCAGACAAAAGACACATTGAAACAAAAGTTTATGGAAACACTCATGAGCGGCGCCTCGCCAAATCCTGACTTTAATTGGCTACCGCAATATCAAGGTATTCATCGTGATCGTCAATTTGGCTCAGCGAATGCGTTGTATAGTGCAATCGGTGTTGCACGAGAAGACAAAAAAGCCCGTCAAATGGCGATGGTACGTAACTGGCAGTTTTTTGATGCGCCACATGCGGTGTTTTTCACTATGGATAAATATTTAGACATTATGGGCGCTGTTGATTTAGGTATATATGCTCAAACACTGTCATTGATTATGGCAGATCACGGCATATCAAATTGCATGCAAGGTGCATTAGGGCAATTCCCTGACCCAGTACGAGAACTATTAAACCTCCCTGCCGAGCGCGGTATTTTATTTGGGATGTCTTTTGGTTACGCCGATGACAGTGCAGCGGTAAACAATACCCGTACCGATCGTGAATCCATTGAAAACGCTGTGGCATATTTCGATTAACCAGTCATGACTAATGAGATTGAATATGAAACTAGAGCATAAAAATATTTTAGTGGATAACGTCAATATTCATTATGTTGAATCAGGGCAATCTACCGAAGCAAATAACGTATTTGCTGTAGCTGACATCACTGCACTCAAACCGACAATAATATTTTTGCATGGATTTCCAGAATATTGGGGTACATGGTCAGCTCAACTGAGTTTTTTCTCACCACATTATCGTGTTATCGCACCCGATTTGCCGGGATATAATCTAAGCGATAAACCAGACGATGTTAGTTTTTATGCGGTACCCAATCTTATCGGCTTTATGGCCAAGTTTATTGCTGCAATTAGCCCTACTCAGCCTGTTATTTTAGTCGCCCATGATTGGGGCGGCGCTATTGCTTGGCCATTAGCAGCGTTTCATGCTCAGTTAATCAGTAAGCTGATAATTGTTAATGCGGCTCACCCAAGTACCTTCACTCGAGAAATGATTAACAATCCACTACAACGCAAAAAAAGTGCTTATATACATCAATTAATCAGCGAATTGGGGGAGTCATTATTAACGCAAGATGATTATCGCTATTTAAGCGAAGACATCATGGTTAGTACCAACCCAAGCGTGTTTACCGCCGCTGTAAAAGCGCAATATAAACAAGTTTGGAGCCAAGCAGGCGCAATTAATGGCATGTTGCAATATTATCGCGCTATGCCCCAACTGGCAGAAAATGACACAGATAATCAACGTTGTAATTCAACAACGGCATCATCCCTAGACACAACATCGACTCAAAATGACACAACTAAATCGAGTCCCGTTAAACAAGCATCGCAGCTTAAAGTACCCAATATACGGATCAATGTTCCCACATTGATTTTATGGGGCGAACAAGACCTTGCCTTCGTTAATGAGAATCTCGATAACATTCATCACTATGTGCCTAACTGCACCATAAAGCGTTTTCAAGACACCAGTCATTGGCTACAACATGAAAGGCCAGACGAAGTGAATGTCGCCATTAATAATTTTATAAACGATTAATATTAATTTAAATACATCTAAAAACATTTAAAAACATTTAAAAACAAAAAGTTAATTGCATCCTTAGTTAAAGGCTTGTTGTAAAACAAACTCAATATAGTGCGCTAAATAACAAACGAAATAATAATAACGATAAAGGGATTTTATGACGACATTAACATCACAAGTTCAGCCGACACTTGTATTTGAAGTGGCTAAAAATGACTTGTCACAAACACGTGTTGTTGAGCTGAATATTGAGCAGCCATTGGCTGACAATGAAGTATTGCTTAAGGTGAGTAAGTTCGCGTTAACCGCAAATAACATCAGCTATGGCATCACTGGGGATGCATTAGGTTATTGGCAATTCTTTCCTGTTAACAATGTCCCTTCAGATACAGCTTCAAATTCGATTACGTCTACAACGCATACTGCTCAACAAACTCAATGGGGACGATTACCTGTCATGGGGTTTGCCGATGTGGTGTCGTCAAATAACAAAGATATCAACGTCGGTGAACGAGTGTGGGGATTTATGCCAATGGCGACCCATCTCAAAATCATTGCTGGTAAAGTTAACCCAAGCGCGTTTTCAGATATCAATCCATGCAGAGAAGGCTTATCTCCGGTTTATGCGCGCTTTGATCGTGTTACGGCCAATCCTTTTTATCAGCTAAAAAATGAAGACTACGACATCTTATTACGCGGACTGTTCACCACATCTTGGTTAGTGGATGACTTTATGTTCGACAATAATTATTTCGATGCCACGCAATATCTGATTACCAGTGCATCCAGTAAAACCAGTATCGCCCTCGCCTTTGCCATCAAGCAAAGAGGCCAACGTAGCACGGTTGGCATTACCTCAATGGCCAATCTCAGTTTTGTTGAATCATTAGGTTGTTACGATCACGTTATTAGCTATAACGACATCACCACCCTAGATGCCAATGTGGCATCCATCTTAGTAGACATGGCCGGAGGTAAAAAAACCTTAGCCGCCATTCATCATCACTTTACCCAACAACTGCGTTATTCATGCCGGATCGGTGCAACCCACCATGGTGATATCGACATAACAGACACACAAAGTGACAGCCTGTTACCTGGTGCACCTCCAACATTCTTCTTTGCGCCAACACAATTGAAAAAACGCAGTCTTGAATGGGGGGTTGGCGAAACCATGAAACAAATGAATCAATCGTTACTCCATTATATAGACTTTTGTAGATCCATTATCACCATTTCCCACACCCATGATCTTCACCACGTTAATGATATTTACCAACAGGTTTTAGCCGGAACAGCTGATGCATCTGTTGGACAAATCATATCGTTAGACCCAAATACACTCCAACCAAGTAAGCAATAGGCAAACTCTCAATCAACAAGCTCGTGTTTAAAAATAAAAATGGACGTTATCGGCCCAATAAAGGTCATATCTGAATGAGGTTATTATGGAAGATATTGAATTAGTGACATTTGTTAATTCGCAAGTTATCCCAGTGTGCATCTTTTTAATTATGATGGGCATGGGGCTATCTTTAGTGACAGACGATTTTAAACGCGTGCTTAAATACCCTAAAGCAGTGGCAATTGGATTAACTAACCAGCTACTTTTGTTACCTATTATTGGCTTTGCATTAGCCAATATCATGCCATTAGAACCAGAATACGCAGTAGGAGTCATGTTACTGGTACTGTGTCCAGGTGGCACAACATCCAATATGTTTTCTCATTTAGCGAAAGGTGATGTGGCACTGTCGGTCACCATGACGGCGGTGGCCAGTTTAATCACAGTGTTTACTATTCCCGTGGTGCTTAATTACTCATTAATTCACTTCATGGGGCAAGGCAATGAATTCCAGTTACCAATACTGGCAACCATGTTCAGCTTAATGAAGCTGACCATTGTGCCTATTTTGCTGGGCATGTTGATCAGACGTTACGCTCCCAAAATTGCTGAAAGTACTCAAGTCCATGTATCACGCTTTGGCATATTGTTTTTGACGTTGTTAATTATATTTTTAACGTATATTCAGCAAGATATTGTTATCCCTGCACTTATCGCCGCAGGACCGGTATCGATTATTCTTAATATTTCAACCATGCTACTTGGATATTATTCAAGTAAATGGTTTGGATTAAATCTTGCTCAAAGAACGTCCATTACCATTGAAGTCGGCCTACAAAACAGTACCTTATCCATGTTTATGGCGTTAACATTGTTGGCTAATTACAAGATGTCATTCACGCCGGCGATTTACACCCTCACAATGCTCTTTACCGCAGGGATTCTAGCGGGTATGTTAAATTCTAAGTATTTTAAATCGAAAAATAATGGCGAAGTGGTTGCCGATAACGCCTAGACGAAACTAATAATTAAAATAACAAAGGTAAACAATGGAACTGATCACCGTAGTAATTGAAAACAATGTGCATGTTATTACCCTTAGCAATGGCAAAGTTAACGCAATATCGCCTGAAGTCATCGCCCAAATCAACAGTGCATTGGACCATGCAGAGCAGCAAAATGCAGTGGTAATAATAACTGGCCAACCCGGAATTCTATCTGGCGGCTATGACCTTAAAACCATGAAGCAAAGCGCTGAAGCGGCAATTGCTTTGGTCACTGCAGGCTCAACGTTAGCCCGCAGAATGCTCGCATTCCCAACGCCTATTATCGGTGCCTGTTCAGGCCATGCAATCGCCAAAGGCGCATTTTTACTACTCAGCTGCGACTACCGTATTGGCAGCGCAGGTCCGTTTAAAATTGGCCTTAACGAAGTGGCTATTGGCATGACTATGCATCAGGCAGGCATTGAAATCGCGCGTAATCGTATTCCGCAAAATTATCTGTCGCGCGCGGTAATCAATGCTGAGTTATTTACACCAGAACAAGCAGTAATGGCAGGTTTTCTCGATCAAGTGGTTGAGCCAGAACAACTCATGGACACTGCACATGCCGTGGCTAAACACATGCAAACGCTGAATATGGCTGCGCATTTAGGCACCAAATTAAAAGAGCGTAAGACTATTCTCGCCTCATTGGATGCAGCCATCGAGCAAGATAAGCAAATTTCATTGAAATTATAAGGATATAAATATGATATCGCAAAAGACCTATCAAACGCTCACTGTCGACATTACCGATAAAGTGGCTCACATTATCCTTAATCGTCCTGACGCGTTAAATTCAATGAACGTCGATTTTTGGCATGAATTTCCAAGCGTAATACACGATATCAATAATCAATCGGCGGCTCGCGCCATTGTCATTTCCTCAACTGGCAAGCATTTTAGTGCCGGTATGGACTTAGCCGTATTCAGTGCGAGTAACCGCGACGAGAATATCGAATTAGGCCGTAAACACGACCAATTACGTCGCTTGGTTCTCAAGCTACAAGATTGCTTTAACGTGCTTGAAACAGCTCGCATGCCTGTGTTAATGGCTATTCAAGGTGGCTGTATTGGCGGCGCCGTTGATATGGTGACCGCGGCAGATTGCCGTTATTGCACCAGCCACGCTTTTTTTAGCATCGAAGAAACCAAACTCGGCATGACTGCCGACGTGGGTACGTTACAGCGTTTACCTAAATTGATTTCAATCGGATTAGTTAAAGAGTTAGCCTACACGGGCCGAAGAATGCCTGCAGCAGAAGCCAAAGCAGCCGGATTAGTCAATCATGTATATGAAGACCAAGCATCAATGCTAACTGCTGTATTAGGCATTGCTGCAGACATTGCCGCCCGCTCGCCTTTAGCCGTTACCGGTTGCAAAGAGATGATCAACTATGCACGTGACCACAGTGTCGCCGACAGTTTACATTACATGTCGGTATGGCAAAGCGGCATGTTCCAACCCCAAAACGACATGATGGAAATCTTCGAAGCAAAAGCACAAAACCGTGAACCAGAATTTGAAGAGTTAACTCAAATTGATCCTTTAAAAATATTCTAAGCATTGGGCATCATTGCACTATTTGCTATAGACCAAATTTATGAGTGAAATAATTTAATCACAAATAGTGCTAACCCTTTAGAGTGAACTATGACAAAACCTTTGATAAACCTCGTGCATGCCAATGGCTTCCCCGCTGGCAGCTATAAAACATTTCTACAAGAGTTTGATAACGACTACCGTACCGTTGCCCACAATCAATTTGGCCATAATGTTCTGTATCCAATACACAATAACTGGCAACACCTTGTTACTGAACTTGTTGAATTTATTAAGAAGCAAGATGAGAAAGTGATTTGCGTGGGGCATTCGTTCGGCGGCGTAATTTCATTTATTGCCGCTTGCCAACATCCTGAGCTTTTTCGGGGTTTGGTGATGTTAGATCCGCCAGTTGTCACCGGTGCATTATCGCATTTATTGAGATTTATTAAGCGAACACCTTATATTGATAAGCTTTCTCCAGCAGGAAAAGCCAACACACGCCAAAATTACTGGCCGGAAAATACTAACTTAGTTGATTATTTTTCACAGAAAACATTGTTTAAAAACTTTGATTCTCGTTGCTTACAAGACTATGCCACCTCTGCCGTAATACAGCGCAATAAGCGTTTAGAGCTCACCTTCTCACCCGCCGTAGAAGCCGACATCTTTAGGCACTTACCGACTAATTTAATAAAGTATAAAAACAAGTTAACCATACCGGCTAAACTGATTTACGGTGAAAATACCAATATATTCCCGATTAAACATTTTGTTCGGTTTGCAAAACTGAATGACATTGAGTTAATGACACTACCAAATGGTGGTCACATGTTCCCACTAGAACAACCGGAAAATACCGCCAATATGGTCAAACAGATCATTAAAGACTGGTAATGATGACCTTAGTACTGGCTCAACAATAGCTAACAATAAATCTACATAAGAGGCCCCAATATGATGAAACCAATTAGTTTATGTTCAACCTTAATCATAGCTATGGGTGTCTCTTATCCATCATTTGCATTACCACTGGATAAGATCCAATTACCAGCAGGGTTTACCATTGATGTGTATGCCGAAAATGTTGAAAATGCGCGCCAGATGGCGCTTGGTGACAACGGAACTGTTTTTGTCGGCAGTCGCAAAGCAGGCAATGTTTATGCGCTTATAGACAGTGATAATGATTTTAAAGCTGATAAGAAAATCATTATCGCAACGGATTTATTTATGCCATCCGGTCTTGCTTACCATAATGGCAGTTTGTATGTTGCTGAAGTCGATAAAATCTGGCGTTATCCTGATATTGAACAATCATTACCCACTATTCCTAAACCAGAATTGGTATACGACAAACTGCCAAATAAGTCCCATCACGGTTGGAAATTTATCACTTTTGGCCCGGATGGAAAGCTGTATATCCCCGTCGGCGCGCCTTGTAATGTGTGTGAAAGTGAGCTTCCCTTTGCCAGTATTTTACAATTAGATCTTGAAACAAAACAAACCACTGTCGTTGCTCAAGGTGTACGCAACAGTGTCGGATTTGATTTCCACCCACAAACAGGTGAGTTATGGTTTACCGATAATGGCCGCGACATGATGGGCGATGATTTACCCGATGATGAGCTTAATCGAGTCACTCAAACTGGGCAACACTTTGGTTTTCCTTATATTCACAACACAGATATTGCCGATACAGATTTTACTAACCCCAAAATCGACAAACTCAACACGCCTCCGGTATTAACCTTAGGTGCTCATGTGGCTGCATTAGGCATGGAGTTTTATCAAGGTAGTCAATTCCCAGCGGCTTATAAGCAATCAATCTTAATTGCCCAGCACGGCTCGTGGAACCGCACTAACAAAGTTGGCTATAGTGTTATGCAAGTTGTCCTTGAAGATAATAAGGTGATTGACTATAAGCCCTTTGCCACAGGTTGGCTTGAAGGTGAACAAAGCTGGGGTCGCCCTGTAGATGTGATGACCCTGGCAGATGGTTCTATCTTGGTATCAGATGACTTTGCCAATGCCGTGTATCGGATTAGTTATACCAAGTAATAAAGGCCATGCGTTAAGCCTTAGCTGTACGACCATGGTAACGTTTGATAATTTTTCAGAGAATGTGTGTCTTTTTTGATAATCAATTTTGATTAGTATCAAACTCACTATTGTACAAAACTTGTTAACCCCCCTTCTCGTCGTCGCAACTCTCACGTCATCCCGGTAATGCTTTTGAGCCGGGATCCAGGTGTTTGTTTTGTATTGTACTTATGGTATTTATGGCCTGCGGCCACTAACGTCTTGGCGCGTCGCCCACACCCGACCAAAGGGGTAAAGTGCATTCTTGTTTATGAATCAGCCTTTGCAAACCCTCAGCGTTCCGGCAACATTTTCGCATTTTTACCAAACAACAATAGCGAAAAATTGCGACGGAAATGAATCCAGCTTTGGACTTCGTTTATAACCGTCTTCGGCCCGTCTTGTTATAAAGAGGAAAATACTAACGCTTCCGATGGGAATCTGATGTGAATGGATTCACGAATGTCGTGATGGCAAGGTCAATGATGTTCCCGACATCATAATGACATTCCCCATATCCATATGGGTCAGATGCCAAAGAACGACCTGTAACGCGAAAGCTAGCCTGACGTCCTGTCAGGCTCACGCATTCTTGTATAAACAGTCTCAACGGCCTCAAGTTCAAAGCTGAATTTAGACATTTTCAAGCAGTAACTAGCTCGCTTTTGGACAGAAACGTCTTAGGTTGATCCCCTCAGACGTACTTTAACCAAAGCTTGTTAGAACTGAAGCACTAAAGTCTTAAGTCTTAAGTCTTAAGTCTTAAGTTCAGATGATGATAAGTATGGCTAAGTTCTGAAATACTTAAGAAGCTATTGAGATTATCTGCCTCATCGCCCATCGCTATTCTGTTAGTCGATATTGTTATAGTTGGCTTGGCTGTGTTTATTTTTATGCCGATGCTTAATAAACTGACTAGCAAACTATTTAGCTAAATCAAACGGTATCCCAGTAACATGGCGTGCCATATTTTTTTGTCAAAAAATCGATAACTACTCGCACTTTGGGTGCTAAGTTATCCGAATCAAGATACAGCGCATTAATCGTTTGAGTCTCTGCGGTGGTTGATACTTTGTGATCGCCCATAATTGGAATTAGCTTACCTGTTTTTAATTCCCCGCCTATTAACCACGTCGGAAACATCACGATCCCAGCACCACCGACGGCACTTGATACCAGTGTTTCTGCGTTATTGCTATATAGTGTACCGGTTACCTCAAAAGGTGCTAGCTGCTCTTTACCAATAAACCAACGTTGTAAGCCCTTTGTTCCTTTAAAAACCAGGCAGTTGTGTCCTTCAAGTTGTTCTGGTATCTCAGGGGCACCGTGCAACTTAATGTAAGTTGGACTAGCCGCTATAACGTAGTTTTGTTGTCCAAACCTTTTCATTCGCATTGAAGAATCCTGCAGCACACCGATCCTAATTAATAAATCAATACCTTCTTGAACTGGATCTATAAAGTTGTCTGTTTGATGTATCTCAACTTTGAGTAGTGGATATATATCCAATAATTCAGGGAGGTAAGGGGCAATATGTAGCCGGCCAAATGCCACTGGCGCACTAATTTTAACGGTACCACGAGGCGTATCGGCTTTTTGCTCGATCCGTTCTGCCACTTGCTCATACTGTCTGATTATTTCACTACAGTGCTTAACAAAAACCACGCCTTCTTCTGTCAGTGATATAGCTCTTGTATGACGGTGGAGCAATTTGGTTCCCACCTTATTTTCCAGTTGCGCCATCTTTCTAGAAACCGACGACGGTGTCATATCTTGTCGTCTTGCGACTTCAGAAAAATTTCCAAACTGGTTTGTCATCAAAAAAAGTTTAATCTCGAGAAGAGAGACATCGTAGTTCATAAGCATTCCCCATGAATTTAATCGCTAAGGTGTTAATTATCAATTAAAAAAGGCAAACCATATAAATAGCTTGCCTTAATCGTTTACTCTATTAAAAATGGAAATGTCTCATGGTGAGATATACGTAATTCAAATTTTAATCATTAAAGAACATCTTCTTTAATGTACGATCTTTCTTAACCAAATGATGATAGAAATCTGAGAAAACATGACCCAAAATAAGCATCCAAACGAGCCAAGCTCCAAGTATCTCTTTATGTATAAAATCAATTGGTTTTTCAAAATCTAAAAAGTTTAATCCCATCCCCTATTCAATAAAATAAGTAAACCCCCATGTATCTGGAAATTTAGCTATATCAAAAAGAAAGAAGAATTCAGTAACAACACCCGTACCCAAATACCCTGTCACTGGCATAGCAATCATTATTGCGTAAGGTAAGTAATGCCCAACCTTCGCTGGTTTATGCTCCAATCGTGTTCCTGGTTTCTTGGATGGCTGGATATTTACCAATCGCCATATAATTCTTAATAGTACTAAAACACCAATAGATATCCCAAAGGGCAAATGCAGTTGCAACGTATTCCAGTTTCCAGTGTTTTTGCATCAGTAAACCAATGCCGATAATAAACACTTATGTAGGCACCTAAAAATAGAAAAGCAGTAAACCAATGAAGTGCCTTAGCTATCATGCCATAATTTTCATTACTATTTTTTAAATTCATATTTAATGTATCATCAATAATATCGGCTTTGCGGCATGATAATAACGGCCCTAATCGTTTACTTGATTAAAGAGTGGTAATATCTTGCGTTGATACAAACGTTTCATCTTTAGAAAACACTTGAAATTGTTCAACAACCTTCGACATTACGTCTGTTTGAATGTCAGCTAAAAATTCGTCTTCTGAATTAATTTTGATCATTTCAAAAAAGTCCCACGGTGATGCTTTTTGCTCACCGAAAACGCCAATGCCTTTGAACACTTCAAATGAACTCACGCCATTGAGTTTACTGACTATTGGCAAGCCAACTTATTTTGCCCATTTCAGGTACTCAGACTCTTTTACGCCTTCTTTAAGATTAAAAAAGACAATCAATGTTCTAGCTTGTTGAGACATTATATTTTTCCTGTTGTTTGTTAGATAAATAAATACAAATAAGTGCGCATGCAATACAAATCATGGACGCTAGACGCCAATAGTTAAGCTCAATCGGTGCATTGCCTAACCACCCTTGGGTATCGATGACTAAACTCATTACCATTTGACCAAACACTGTGGCTACAGTAGCAATTGCAACACCCACTTTTGGCACCGCAGCGACCATCACAACCATATAAACAATGCCAAACAGTGCGCCAATCAGTTGCCATTTAGGTACCGTGAGTAGATTTGCTTCATAGCTGGGTTCAAAGAAAAATATTAATAATAAAGTCACTACCGTTCCGACAGAAAACGTCAGTAATGAACTGCGTATAACCCCTACTTTTGCCCCTAGCTGACCGTTAATGGCAGCCTGTGCACTTAATGCCATACCAGAGATAACAGCAAGCAGCATAAATAACATCATGATTGCACTCCTAAATAAGTTAACACCAAAGCAGCAATAACAAACAACATGCCTATGACTCTTAAGCTGTCAACAGGTTTCTTTGAGGTGCCAAACCAACCAAAGTAATCAATGGCAAAGCTCTTCCCTACTTGTCCAACAAGCACTCCAATCATTGTCATTGCCACCCCTAACACGGGCGTAGCAAGCGTTAATACCACCACATAAATAGGCCCAAGTAGGCCACCCGTTAATTGCCATTTAGGGATTGATCGCATGTCTTGATTTTTACCCGTAGAGGTGAAAATACTGATCAACCAAAGTAAAGCGGCACCAACACCAAAGATACTTAACGTAGCCCATAGATGCCCAACTTGATGCCCTAATGGCCCAAGCAGTCCAGCCTCAAAAGATAGCCCCATGCCTGCAAAAACTACCAATAATATGACTATAATTCTCATCGTGGGTCAAATAATGACAATGATGAAGAATGCTCGTAAGCTTTACCATTAGGGTAAGAGACCAACTCAAGTTGCATTCCCCATGGCGACATGAAATAAACCCAGCTTTCACCTGCCGTTGGACCATCAGTCATTACATTTGGCGAGCCTAAAACTTCGATGCCTTGTTCTTTTAAGTAAGCAACAGCGCTATCCATATCGTCGACATTGAATGCCATGTGGTGACCACCAATATCGGGATTGTTTGGTGCTGTTTTACTACGATGTATGTTGTCAGCGTAATCAAAAATTTCTAGATTTATGCTGCTAGCACTCATCACTGCAATTTTTTTTATTTCAGCGCGAGGGATTACATTCAAGTGCTCCGCCATCCAGTTATCTTCAGCAATAAAGGGATCGAATTCATAAGCAAGTTCGAAAGCAAGGTGTTGACTAAAAAACGCAATCCCCTCATCAATGTTTGGTACAGTAAAGCCGATATAATCTGATTTTTTTAATCCTGGAATAGCCATTAGATGTCTCCTCGTTCATGACGTAATTTGTTTAATGCACCCATCGTAGTCGCGCCTTTATTGAAACCTGTGTACACAGAAGCAAAGACAATCAACTCTTCAATTTCTTCATAGCTAGCGCCTTGTTTTAGTGCCATATCTACATGGGCACCGAAGGGATTCCCATCACCGGTAACATTTAAAGCCATCTGGTCGATGACAATGGTGATAAGCGTTTTAGTTTTTTGGTTAATAAGCGGCATTGCAAATGCTTCCCCAGCAACACGGACAGTTAAATCGCCCCAAACTGGGTTAATTGATTTAAGGCCTGCGATAAGTGCTTGGTCATCTAATACTGCATTTTTGTATTTATTCTCTGTCATAGCGATTTCCTCTGTATTTAACTTTATAACTTGTTCGTCTTTGCGATTGAGGTGGATTATAGAGAAAATAATTAATTGAAAAACTAGCAAGGTTGCATATCACTTATGCAAAAAATGCACAGGTAAAGGGTAAGTTTTAGGTTTGAATTAATAGGACAATTGAATGCACGTCGCACTATGGGGGCGAAAGCGTCTTTGCAATATCCAACCTAATTTTGGCAGGTTCGCAATCTGGTTAATGTGAGTAGTTGTGATATGACAAAACACTTCTATTCCTAACATGAGAAAATGTATGGCAAATCGATCAGGATATATCGCGGTTTAGTTAAAGCTCTAACGCACTTTGGGGCAGAAATGAGTCAGCCAGCCATAATTTAAAATGGACGGGTTCAACTCTGAACTTGAGGACGTTGAAGAAAATAGCGTGAAGCTCACATGGCCTTTCTCGCACATCCATGTGCTACAAGGCATTCAGGCATCCTGCCTATCAGATGTGAGCTTAGCTTTCGCGGTACAGGATGTACCATCGGAAGCGTTAGTATTTTCGAATAAGGCCGAAGCAGTCTGCAAATGCAGGTCAAAGTTAAATTTAACCCCATGGCGACCTTTTCGCTTTTCAGAAAATGTTGCGGGGCGGCTGGGTGATCCAAGAGGGAACAGCCTTTGGTTTCCTTTTGGTCTGGTGTGGGCGAAGCGCCACGACGTTAGTGGCCGCAGGCCATATCTATTGTGGCTTAATCAATCTTAAACAAGGTTTGGGGCAAAGACGTGTTTCAAGGTGGCCTAGTGAATGACCGTAAATTGCACAGAATTACTAAATCTCTACTATGTTCTGCCCCTGATCATGTTAAAATCTCCGCATCAGAATTACCGAGAAACTCAATGTTTATCCATCATGTTAACGGCATCGACTGGCTAGTGATCACAGCTTTTGAAGAACTGAAAACGATGTTTATCGAAGAAGCAGGTACGATACCCTCTTGCTTCTCTACCGCCAGCGAATTGAACCTGGTTGATCAGGCAAAGCGAACTTATAGATATTTGCCTACTCTCAGCGGCGTAATTACCGATATCGGTACATATCAAAGACAGGGTAACGAAGAAGATTTGGACCCACAGCTTGCCTGCTTAGTTGAGGGGCATGGTCGGGTATTTATCTATCACGGCGGCTTTGTAGCTTTTGTGGATAACGAGCAAACCTTTATTACCCGAATAGACTGAAAATTATTCAGTAAGTTGAAATTGGCGAATTGGCATCCCTAGCAAGGAATGGGGCAGAAACGCGTTAGTTGGTTCGCTAATTTAGTGATAAATGAATCAACCCATTTATCTATCATCGAACGTTTAGATGTCTGATAGACATCTATGTGGTGGACCAAATTAGCTAACCCACTACAGTGATGTCAAATTGAAGATTAACTTCTCTTCTGCTACAGGTTTTCCAAAAAAGAAGCCCTGATACTGATCGCATTTTTCGTTGACTAAAAAATCAAGCTCTTCCTGACACTCAACCCCTTCGGCAATCGTTTTCATTCCAAGCGCTTGAGCCATACTGATGATAGCTCTAACAAGATTTTGCTTTTTTTCGTCAAGATGTACATCTTTAACAAAGGTAATGTCAATTTTCAGAACGTCAACTGGGTATAATCTCAAATAAGCTAAATTAGAATAACCAGTACCAAAATCATCAATTGAAAGCCCAATACCTATTTTTTTTAATTCCTTAAGGGTATTTAAGGTGTATTCGACATCCAACATTGCCACTCTTTCGGTGATCTCTAATTCCAATAGTGCAGGTGGTAAACCAAAATGTGTGATTGTCTTTGTCAACATCGACACAAACTCTCGATCGGCAAATAAAGAAGCTGAAACATTGACGGCTACTGGTAACACACATCCTGGGTAACGTACTAACCAGTCACTTATTTTTGTGATTGCATTTTTGAGTACCCATTGATCGATGTCGGATATGAGGCCAATTTTCTCAGCTAAAGGAATAAAGTTGGCTGGTGAAATCATGCCACCATCTTTTTGTGGCCATCGAATAAGAGCTTCATAGCCAACTATCTGCACGTCTCCTTTAGTGACAGTAACTTTAGGTTGAAAATATAAGGTCAGTTCATTATTAGTAATGGCTTTATCAAGGTTACTTCTCATAGCCATCTGTTCTTGCACTTCTTTTTGCATAGAGAGATTAAAAAATACCGATTCATTTCCTCCAAGGGCCTTGGCTTTGTACATTGCTGTATCTGCTGCTTGAATTAAATCTTCTAAGTTAATACCGTCCTGTGGGAACATGGCAATACCGATACTTGCACCGATATGGACATCTAATTCTTCGATTAAAAACTCTTGTTTGATCTCTTCTATATATCTCAACGCCATTTGGCTGGCTTCATCCATGTTGCATTGTGCAATAATGATGAACTCGTCCCCACCGAAACGGCTGAATAAGTCTGTTTCTCGAATGTGTGAACTTAATCGTGCTGTAACGAGTCGTAACAGTTCATCACCATAATGGTGACCAAAGGCATCATTGATTTCTTTAAACTTATCCAAGTCAATGAATAATAAAGCCCATGTTAGACCAGAGCGCTGCGATTCCGCTGATGCTCGAAGAAAATATTCATTGAGAAAAATACGATTGGGAAGACCTGTTAATTGATCGTAGTTGGCTAAATGCAGAATAGTGGTTTCGTCTTGTTGCCTTTGGGTGACGTCTTCCATGATAGAGATGATGTGAAGAACTGTGCCATCAGAATCTAAAACAGTAGTTAAACTTCCGCGCTGTAAATAGAGTTCACCATTTTTCCTTTTATTCCAAAATTCACCACTCCAGATCCCATGTTTTTGCAGCTGCAGAAAAAGACTTCCATAAAATACACTATCTTGTTTATCGGACTTTAGCATTCTAGGGTTTTGACCAATAGCCTCTTCACGGCTGTAGCCAGTGATAATAGAGAAGGCTGGATTGACATCTAAAATAGTACCTTCACCATCGGTGATAATAATAGACTCACAACTGTAGTCGAATACTTCTGTGGTTTGTTTCAGCCGCTTTTGAGAATCATGCATGGAAATAGCAAAACCAGTATCATCGGCCAATTCCTGAAACAATCGCAACATTTCTGGTGTGAAAATAAATTCCCTTTTAGAGAAAATCAGTAAACATCCAACACAGTTTAATTTTTGGTTTATAGGAAACGCTGCTACAGAGTTATAGCCAAAAAATGATGATTCGTCATGCACGTGTTTGTTTGATTGGAACAACTCATATGCTTGGCTTACCAGTACCCGCTTCACGAGATCGCAATTCTTGTCTACGAAAGGGGGCGTAGTAATGATATCGCTGTCGGTTCGGGCCAAAGCACAGTTAACTACATTTTCATTAGATGTAGTGTTGTCAAAATGAATGATAGAAACGCGATCAAACTTAGTTTCTTCAAGAATGATTTTGCAAGCAGATTCAAAAAGTTGAGGTTTTTCTAAAGGCTGCTTGATGAGCAATTGATTAAAACGACTCAACATTTCATAAAGGTGATGTAGTGACGTTTCTTTTTCTAGATGTTGATCACGGTCGTGAAGCATCATCCCGACCAACCACGCCACCAGTGCATTGAAACTGATAAATACAGATAACGCAATCAGGCTATTGATAACTTGTTGTGATTGACCTGCATAGCGTGAGTCTGCCCAAAAAGAGACCACACTAATACATAATACAACCAACAGGCTTTGTAGCAATGGTAAACGGATAGCAGCAAACAGCGTAAATGGCATCAGTAAAGAACTGTATGTAGCAAGAGCTCTACCTTCGGGGTTTGCTATTGAAAAACCGTTACTGCGATGATTAGTCCTGCTAACAACGTCCAAACAAATGTTGAAGTTTTTGCCAACGAGCTAAACAAATGAGATTGCTGACGGTCGTGCTGCCAGAGCAGTAAGGGAGTAATTATTACCATAGAGGTGAAACGAAGCGCAGTCCAGTATAAGAATTCCTGCTCAATTCCATTGAAAGTAAAAGGCAGTGGTGAAACCAATCGCTCCAGTAGAGGTTGTATAATTGATGATGCTAATACTGGCAGTGTCACAGCAAATATAAGAAAATTTATGGATTTTTTTAATGTGTTAGGGAACTGAGCATCGGGTGTAAACCGTCTTAACAAGAACCAGCCAAGAAAAGCCTGAAAAATTAAGGTTAAACTAGTAATTGCTGATGCAAGGGGGGATATTCCAAGTAACACATTTTCTATCAAGTAATTGGCTGCAAAAATGCCTAATGACATTGTTGCTATATGATGTACCCGATACGTTGATTGTGTGAGATATATGAGTGCGGCTAAAATAACTGGTCCGCCGATACGATACGACGCTTGCCCATAAAAAGAGTATGTTAGCCAATGCCAAACTGATACGGATAAACAATAAATTAAAAGCCAAGCAAACCAGGGTAATCGGTTCAATGCATTCATGATGTACATCTCAAATTGGTACCCTCTGTTAGTGTTTATATCTTGTCTACATCTTAGCCGTTCCAATTTAAATTGATAGAGTTTGATTTTTATATTAGGGACTATCGATCTTTCACATTGGGAGCCAAATTATCGAGCAAGCGAGAGCCCGCAGACTTTCAAAATTAATTTTAAATTTGCCATAACGGGTTGCTATAACTATAAAATGCTTGAGCCGAGCAAAAGCATTTTCAACTAAATGCCGATATTTGTATATACACCCATCATATCGTCATTTCCTTGCTTCGAATTTTGTCTTATAGGGATCACTGGCTCTGAGCCACATTCACGAGCTTTCTTTCTATGTCGTAGTCTTTGTTCGCATTGTAGTGGTAAATGAATACTGGCCATCGTTTTAGATTCATTATTACAAAGAATGTGACATTAGAAAATTCATGGCAAACTGAAATGTATATGTTTCGATTAAGCAATAGCACCAACTCATATTGGGGCATAAATAAGTTAAATACTTTACTTTCAAAGGGTGTGAATCAACTCTGAACTTGAAGTCGTTGAAGACTCTTTATACAAGAATGCGTGAAGCTCACATGGCCTTTCTCGCACATCTGACCGATAAGGATATTGGAAATGTCATTAGGATGTAGGGAACATCATTGACCATGTGCTACAAGGCATTCAGGCATCCTGCCTATCAGATGTGAGCTTAGCTTTCGCGGTACAGGTCGTTCTTTGGCATCTGACCCATATGGATATGGGGAATGTCATTATGATGTCGGGAACATCATTGACCTTGCCATCACGACATTCGTGAATCCATTCACATCAGATTCCCATCGGAAGCGTTAGCATTTTCACTCCTTATTACAGATGGACCAAAGCAGTCTACAAACGAAGTTCAAAGCTAGATAAATCCCATGGCGATCTTTTCGCAGCTGTTGTTTTGTAAATAGAGAAAATGTTGCGGTGCGGCTGGGCCAATTCTTTTATAAAGAGTAAAAAGGGAACAGCCGTTGGTTTCCTCTTGGTCTGGTGTGGGTGAAGCGCCACGACGTTAGTGGCCGCAGGCCATATATCCGACTCATAATAGGCAGCAACACATGAGAAAATACCTATTTTATTCAATACCGTCAGATTTAATACCACCAACTATTTGCTCTACCACTAACTTTGCCCATGCATTATAAATCGGTGCACCTGGGTGAAACCCATCGGTAGCCATCACTTGGCGCATAAACTCCAGCATAGTGATATCAGGTTGTGGGTTTTCTAATGGTAATTTAATTAATCTGAAACTTGTCGGTTGGTCGACTTGTTGATTTAATTTAATAAGTAATTGCTGTAATTGGCGATTAAATTGATTTGCTCGCTGGCCTAAACTCCAACGAAGTGGATGTGGCAATGCAGGAAATAGCCCCAAAGGCGGTAACGCTGTGACCAATATCAATTTGGGCCTGTATCGCTTTGTAATCAGTTCAAATAACGTTTTTTGTTGCCGCAACCACTTCTCGCAACTGATTGATGAGGTAATGTCGTTCACCCCTAACGATGTCACGATGACATCATAATGCGTTTGCCCGAGTATGGGATGTGCGTTATCAATCTGCTGTTGTAAGGCTTGTAAGGTGGTATATGTAGTCGAGCCTGTTTTAGCAAATAAGCCATAACTAAACTCAAGTTGAGGACTTAATTGCTCAATAACCTGCCCTAACAAAGCATGCTGTTGAAATGCCACTCCAACGCCAGCCGCCGCTGAGTCACCTAAAATAAGCACACTCAACGCAGGATTGGGCCCAGTTTGCCCGACACGCTCGCCCTCGGGTTCCGGTAATCTTGGCGTAGTGCGGCGAACCTTAAGCCCCTGAAACACCAACAACGGGGCTAACATGAGTGACACTCCTTGATACAGCATGGTTATCCTTTATTCACTATTAAACGAATCCTAATATTGTCACTCAGCACGGCTTAATCATTAATGCAAAATAGACCCTTAACGATTATCAGCAATAAAGTTGACTACAACGTCGGCTAATATTTCGCCTTTTTCCTCTTGCAAAAAGTGCCCTGCAGCGATGATAGTGGTGTGCTTTTGCCCTTTTGTTCCTGGAATGAGTTTTTGCATCAAGGCATCACCACCCGCAGTAATCGGATCTGAATCGCTAAACGCGGTTAAAAATGGCTTTTGCCATTGGCACAATACTTTCCACGCGGCGCGGTTTTTATCTGCAGCAGGATCGTCAGGCGTTATTGGCACTAATAACGGGAATTGACGCGCGCCCTCTTTGTAGCGCTCATCTGGAAACGGCGCATCGTACGCAGCAATAACCTCAGCACGTAAAGTCGATACACAAGCGCTATTAATTAAGTTGCCCGTTGGGAATATCTCAACGTCTTGTGAGAACTGACGCCATTTTTTAAATGCTTCACCTGGCTCATGGTCACCAGTGGGTAACATAGTGTTGGCACAAACAACCCGTGCAAATCGCTCGCTTTCTTCAGCCGCTAAACGTAAACCAATTAATCCGCCCCAATCCTGACAAACCAAGGTAATGTTAGTGAGATTAAGTTGCAGCATCAGTGATTTAATCCAATCGACATGACGTTGATAAGTATAATCGTTACGGTTTGTCGGTTTATCTGAGCGACCAAAACCAATAAGATCAGGAGCAATAACACGATGACCGGCTTTAACAAGAATGGGGATCATTTTGCGGTACAAAAAGCTCCAGGTCGGCTCACCATGTAATAACAATATTGGTGCGGCATCCTTAGGGCCTTCATCAAGATAATGGACTCTCAGTTCACCACCCTCAGTGTCATCAACGGATAAGTAATTCGCAGTAAAATGGTAATCAGGTAAATTGGCGAAACAACTGTCGTCGGTGCGTAAAAAATCCATATTAATTCCCTTCCTTATTGTGTTTTCTATCAATATTGTCTGAGCAATTTAACCTCGCGCTAAATAAGCCACATTGCTGACTGTCACTGAACCTTGAATGTTGACGGCACGGCGTCAGTTCATTGCATGCAACGAACTGACATTAACTCAGATCCTTAATCGCCCGTCCTATTCCATCAACCGTTAATGGATACATTTTATTGTTCAGCAACTGTTGAATTATGGAAATAGAATGATGTATTGGCCAGCGATTTTCCGGTTGTGGATTAAGCCATGCCACTTTATTGAAATGCCCCAGCAATCGATTCATGTATTCAATGCCGGGCTTTTCATTCCAATGTTCAACACTGCCGCCTTTAGCGATAATCTCGTAAGGCCCCATGGTCGCATCACCGACAAAAATGACTTTATAATCGGCCCCAAATGTTCTGATGATCTCTTCTAAATTAATCATTTTATCAAAGCGGCGGTTATTATCTTGCCAGAGATTTTCGTACACACAGTTATGAAAATAAAAGAATTTTAAATGCTTAAACTCACTGTGCGCCGCAGAAAAAAGCTCTTCACATGTATGAATATAATCATCCATCGAGCCGCCAATATCGAAAAACATCAACACTTTAACGGCATTGTGACGTTCCGGTTCCATGTGAACATCTAACATTCCGCCGTTCTTGGCGGTTGAACTGATAGTGGTATTAATATCCAGTTTTTCACTGGCCCCAGTGCGGGCAAATTTTCTGAGTTTTTTAAGTGCCAATTTAATATTTCGAGTACCCAGTTCACGGTCTTGGTCGAAGTTTTTAAACTCGCGCTTATCCCACACTTTCACGGCACTGTTATTACGGTTTTTATCTTGGCCGACTCTAATCCCTTCAGGGTTATAGCCATAAGCGCCAAACGGAGATGTGCCGCCTGTGCCAACCCATTTATTGCCGCCTGCATGACGTTTTTTCTGTTCTTCTAGACGTTCTTTTAACGCCTTCATTAATGCTTCAAGCCCGCCTAAAGATTTAAGCTTGTCTTTTTCTTCTTGAGAAAGGTGCTTTTCAAACTCCTTTCTTAGCCAATCTTCGGGCAAAATTTTATCAAATACATCAATACTTTCGATGCCTTTAAAATACTCAGCAAAGGCGTTATCGTACTTGTCGTAGTGGATTTCATCTTTAACCATGACAATTTTGGCAAGGTTATAAAACTCTTCCACATCGGCAAACACCACCCCAGCTTTTAGTAACGCAATCAAATCTAATAGCTCACGTAAGCTACAAGGCACTTTGTGCTTTTTTAGGATCAGAAAAAAATCAATAAACACGATGCACTACCTGTTTCTGCGGCTCATAAAAGCAAGCTTTTCAATCAATGAAACGTCTTGTTCATTTTTAAGCAATGCGCCAAACAAAGGAATGATGTCTGATTGTTTATTTAGCAAAGTGCTTTGAGAAATATCATCCGATATTAATAACTTAAGCCAATCGATCAATTCAGATGTTGAGGGTTTTTTCTTAATACCGTTGACATCTCGTAAATCGAAAAACACCTCTAATGCTTGCTGTAACAAGTCTTGCTTAACATTAGGATGATGCACGTCGATAATTTTTGCCATTTCATCTTTGGTGGGAAATTTAATGTAATGGAAAAAGCACCGTCTTAAAAACGCATCTGGTAGCTCTTTTTCGTTGTTAGAGGTAATGATGATAATGGGACGTTGTTTAGCTTTGATAACCTGTTGAGTTTCGTACACATAAAACTCCATTTTATCGAGTTCTTGTAGCAAGTCGTTAGGAAACTCGATGTCCGCTTTATCAATTTCATCAATCAGCAATATCGGTCTTTGTTCTTCTTCAAACGCATGCCACAATTTACCTTTAACGATATAGTTACCGATGTCGTGTACACGCGCATCACCTAACTGACTGTCACGTAGACGGGACACAGCATCATATTCGTATAAACCTTGTTGCGCCTTGGTGGTCGACTTAATGTGCCATTGATACAGTTTACAATTAAGAGAACGAGCAAGCTCTTCTGCTAACTGGGTTTTACCCGTGCCCGGTTCGCCCTTAATTAATAACGGTTTTTCTAAAGCAATAGCGGCATTTACCGCTAAAGTAAGCTCGTTTGAGGCAATGTAGTTCTGTGTACTTTTAAACATGGTCAACCTTTTCATTTATGTCATTTTGCCGTAGCAAAGCTTTTTCATGTATTTGTTTGGGCATATATCTGGCTTTAAGCCACGTTAATGGCAACCGGCGTGCCATTGAATGCTGCATTTCCTGTTAGCATATCAACTCTAGCGGCATCCGTTAAATCATTAATGCTCACGCCTGGCTGCGCAGAGGCTACTGACATGTTAGTGCCTTGCTGATTATGGCCCCACCCTTGCGGCATACTCACAACACCTTGTTGAATATCGTCAGTAATAACCACTTCGATATTGATTGTTCCAACAGCGGAAGTCACCGTTACCACTTGTCCCTGCTCAATACCTAATTTTTTTGCATCTTCAGAATGCACTTCTAAAGTACACGGATTTTTACCCTTAGTTAACCGCTCGGAGTTCTGTGTCCAGGTGTTATGACTTTTCACTAATCGGCGACTGATTAAATCAAATGGATAAGCCTTGTCGCGTGCAGTTGGTGTCATCATCGCGTCTAAACGTGGTAAGTCATCAAGGTACACTTGTGGGAATAAATTAACCTTACCGTCTGCGGTTTTAATGCGTTGTTCAATACAGGGCATTAACGGGCCAAGGTCGATACCATGCGGATTGTCTATTAACTTTTGCAAGCTGATGCCTTGTTCACCATACGGACCATTTTTGAGTTCCATGTCCAGTATCATCTCTGGGGTGACTTTTTGCATTGGGTCATCGGCAGGCAGGTTTAGCATTCTGGCTGAAATCTCTTTTAGAATTTGCCAATCGCTGCGTTGTTCTGGCAGTTTTTCAAATAATGGTGCTGAGTATTTCACCGTGTTTCGCACCGAAAATGAATTAAAGAAAATATCAAAGTGGGAGTTCTCGACTCCTGTAGTGCCCGGTAAAATAATGTCTGCGTATTTGGTAGTTTCATTTAAATAGATATCTACCGACACCATGTATTCAAGCCCAGCAAAAGCTTGTGCCAATTTATGACCACTGGGCGCTGACAATACAGGATTACCCGCCACCGTGATGAGGCTTTTAATCTGCCCTTCACCCTCGGTTTGTATTTCTTCTGCTAAGGTTGCCACCGGGAATTCGCCATTAAAGAATGGCAATTGACGAACACGAGTGTGATGCTGACCAAATGAGCTTTTATGGCCTCGTTTATGATTACGTAATAAATCAAACGCAGGTTGTGGAAACATCGCCCCACCGGCACGGTCAAAGTTGCCAGTAATAATATTGAGTACATTGGTGAGCCATAAACATAAGCCACCGAACGTTTGAGTCGAGGCGCCCATGCGGCTATAACAGACCGCAGATTCGGCCGCCGTCATGTCATCTGCAAGCGTACGAATACTAGCGGCATCAATACCGACAAACTCTGCTAGCGCTTCTGGCGAATAGCCTTTGGCAAGCTTAGCTACATCGTCCAATCCTTCAACCATGTTCTCTAAATGGCGTAAATTGACCTTATCATTGGCAAACACACAGTGAATTAATGCCAGTAATAACAGGGCATCTTTTTCAGGTCGAATAAATAAGTACTGGTCAGCAATGTTAGCGGTGCGGGTTTTGCGCGGATCGACCACAACAATTTTTCCGCCACGCTTTTGAATCGCTTTCATTCGCCCAATGACGTTTGGCGCGGTCATCATGCTGCCGTTTGATACCACCGGATTCGCGCCAATGATCAACATAAAGTCAGTTCTATCAATATCAGGAACCGGAATTAACATGCCTGCACCAAACATAAAGTTAGACGCAACATGATGAGGTAATTGATCAGCCGAAGCTGAGCTAAAGCGATTGACCGTACCTAGTGACTTCATAAAAGGTTTAAGCACTAATGCATTGCCTAAGCTGTGGGCGTTAGGATTACCTAAATACACCGCTAAAGCATTGTTGCCATGTTGCTGTTGAATACTTTTAAACTTAGCGGTGATTTCACTAAATGCGTCATCCCAACTAATGGCTTGCCAACCTGAATCGGTACGTTTGATTGGGGTTTTTAAGCGATCTTTGTCGGTATAAAAATCTTCCAGCGCCAATGCTTTAGGGCAGTTGTAACCTTGGCTAAAGGGATCGAGCTGATCGCCTTTGATCGACAAAATTTGTTTGTCTTGATATTTTATTTCCAAGCCACACATGGCTTCACAAATATTGCAATTTCTATAATGGGTTTTTATGTCGCTCATATATATCGCCTGACTTGGAAAATGAATGTGAATGTAACTGAACTGCCAACGTTAACTCAGCTAATAACTCACCTAATAACGCACCTAATTACACAATGCTGACGGTGTTATTAGGCTTTATTTGGCGAGGTTATCTGGTTGCTAAGCTCCGTTATGCCCCATTAATAACTAAGGCTTATCGATTGCTGATAGCCATAACACTTACAGTTTGACGATTAACTTGCCTTTGTTTTTACCAGTAAAAAACAAATTCAAGCCAGTCATTGCAGACTCAAGTCCATTCAATACGTGGGCACGATGCTTAATTTGCCCTTTCATCACATAAGGAGTTAATTTTTCGAGCAATGCGGGCACATCACCGAAATGATCTGGCATAGTGAAACCTTGGATAATCAAGCGCTTTTTAATCACTTGGATCCAATTAGGGCCTAAATCAGGTACCGCTTTCGGGTAATCCGCAATCATGCCGCACACCACAATACGCCCATGGGCATTCATTCTGGCAAACACATGATGCTGAATTGGGCCGCCAGTATTTTCAAAATACACATCAACGCCATCAGGGGTTAACTCGGCAAGCTTTGCTGCAATATCATCGGTTTTGTAATTAACGGCGCCGTCAAAACCAAGCTCATTTACGATCCAATCTGCTTTTTCGTCACTGCCGACAACGCCAATTACTCTTAGGCCGTCTGCTTTAGCAAGCTGCCCCACAATAGAGCCAACAGAACCTGCCGCGCCAGAAACCACAATAGTTTCACCTTTTTGTGGTTTACCTACGTTGAAAAGACCTTGTGTTGCTGTTAAGCCAGGCAAGGCGAATACAGACAATATTGCTTCGTCTGGTAACGGTGCCGTCACTTTATTTAAGCCTGCGCCGTTACTTAAAAAGTATTCTTGCCAGCCCATCATGCCCATTACACGGTCGCCCACGTTAAAATCTGGGTGATTGCTTTCAACAATCTCACCAATGCCAGAACTGCGCATCACATCACCTAACTCAACTGGTGGAATATAGCTTTCGGTGTCTGCGCTCATCCAACCAAACATGGCAGGATCCAGTGACATATGATTCTGTTTTACCAAAAATTGCCCTTGTGCCACTTTCGGCATGTCTTTTTGGACCACTTCGAATAATTCAGGACCGACTGGGCCACCGGTTGGACGGGCGATTAAGTTAATTGCTTTGTATGTGGTCATGTTCAAATCCTTTTTTAATGAGTTAACGTCAACATAGTAATGACGCGTTTTTAATTGATATCCAAAAATGAAATCTTATTGCCGTTAAGCCAGTAACTGCTCAATACTTTTAATGCTGTGAATATTTTGCTGTTGATAAAAATGCTTAAAATGCTCGGCTAGCTTTTCACTTTCCACAAACACCTGCTGCCAATACTGTAAGCGCTGCGCCGGTTTCATTTCGACAAAATCACTACGGTCGGGGATTTTGCTAAACGGCAATGATGCAACAAACTCAGCGGATGGGCACAGGAGCACAGTTTTGTCGTAGTGTTGCAAACGCACTTTGCGAGACAGGTTTTTATCAAACCAACCCGGCTTTAATGTAGAACTGAAATGTGGATACAGAGTTAAGCCTTCATTTTGAATATTAAAATCAAAATGATAGTCAATAATCCCGCCATCGCGGTACATGCCTTGTGGGCAGTCGGCAATGTCTTTTATACCTTGCATCACCATAGGAATCGAGCCAGATGCTAACAGCGCCGCTTTAATATTACGCTGGCTCAATGCCATGGACGTGGTAGCAATATTGTCAGGATCATAAATCGCCAAATCGCTTTGACCATGTTGAAAGATGTAGCGTTCGTACTGACTGTTAAGCAGAGGTCTGCTGATGGAATTTCTAATAAAACTGTTGAATAAGCCAGCCCCTTGTAGCAGTTTATTTTCTGAAGCGACCAGCCCTTTACATTTAGCCACAATAAAATGGGCTTTAAAGACTGTGTTATTGATAATCTCATCTGCACCGCTGTCACCAAATAACTCATCGAGTAATTCAACTGCTTTAGCTGTAATTTCATCCGGTTGTGGTTTAGTGTCATTAGAATAAACAGTTTCACTGTAATTTTTAGCTAAGCGTTCTATCGCCGCAACCGGGTCATTTTGGGCAAAGCACGCGGCGCGAAATGCACCGGCACTTGAACCAATCAGGTTTAAAGGTTGTTGTCTGCCTTTAAAGAATTCCCCAAAAAGGTATTTGTCTAACCCCAGTAAGGTGAACCATTTAGGTCCACCACTGGCACCAAGAAAAGAACTGAATAACTCTGGAGAAAAACCCTGTTGATGTATCGATTTTAAAGCCGTTTCACCAGCGTATATTTCTAACATATGACTCTTATTATTGAGCTGTCGCAATACATGCCGACAGCAGCTCTTGTTATTTTACGCTTGTGACTGAATACGAAGATCTTTACGCAATACTTTACCGACATTGCTTTTAGGCAATTCATTCATAAACTCAATGATTTTAGGGCGTTTATAGTTAGTGAGCATTTTATTGCAGTGATCAAAAATATCTTGTTCTGTTAATGTTGGGTCCTTACGCACAATGTACACTTTGACGCGCTCGCCAGTAATGTCGCAAGACACGCCCACAGCTGCGGCTTCCAATACCCCTTCGTGCGACACAATTACTTCTTCAATTTCGTTAGGGAACACGTTAAAACCAGACACGTTAATCATGTCTTTTTTGCGATCCACAATTTTAAAGAAACCATTCTCGTCCATGGTGGCAATGTCACCGGTGGCTAACCAGCCGTCGATTAACACTTCGTCAGTGGCTTTTTGGCGATTGTAATATCCCTTCATCACTTGTGGGCCTTTAACCCACATCTCACCTGGTTCACCTAATGCCACATCTTCACCATCTGCACCGACTAAACGAATATCGGTTGATGATGCCGGTAAACCAATCGAGCCATTATAGCTTTTTTGGTTATAAGGACTCATTGTCACTAAAGGCGCACATTCCGTTAAACCATAGCCTTCAAGTAAACGGCTTTTAGTGACTCGCTCCCAATGTTCTGCAACTGGTCGCTGAACTGACATTCCGCCACCAAAGCCCATCTTTAATGCACTGAAATCGAGTTGATCAAATCCTGGAGTATTCAATAATCCGTTAAACAAGGTGTTTACACCTGTAATCACAGTAAAGCGATATTTAGCCAGTTCTTTGACAAAGCCGGCCATGTCTCTTGGATTGGTGATTAATAAGTTGGTGCCGCCAAAAGGTAAAAAGGCTAAGCAATTAGAAGTTAACGCGTAGATATGATAAAGCGGTAATGCGGTAATAATCAGCTCTTTACCAATTTCATAGACGTTTTTGGTAACCGCATTTGACTGTTCAAGGTTAGCAACCATATTACGATGAGTTAGCATGGCACCTTTTGATGGACCTGTAGTGCCGCCAGTATATTGCAAAAAGGCTAAGTCAGAACCGATAACGTCAACCGGTATAAAGGTTTTTTTACTGCCTTTTGCCATGGCGTCATTAAATTTAACCGCATTGGGTAAATCGAACGCTGGCACCAATTTCTTCACGTGCTTAATCGCGCCGTTGACTAATGCACCTTTAATAAGACCTAATCTGTCACCCACCCCAGTGGTGATAACATGTTTAACATCGGTTTTATCAATGACGGCCTGTAATACATGAGCAAAGTTTTCTAAAATTAATATGCCTTTCGTGCCTGAGTCTTTTAATTGATGTTCTAACTCACGGGCGGTATAGAGTGGATTGACATTCACCACAGTTAAGCCTGCGATAAGTGCACCAAATAATGCGATCGGATATTGCAGTGTATTGGGGATCATGATGGCAAACTTATCGCCTTTCACTAAACCTAAGTCTTGCTGTAAATAGGTTGCAAAGTCAGTTGCTTGCTGGGCAAGCTGCGTATAAGTAATGCTAACATCCATGTTGATAAATGCCGTATTCGTGGCATATAACTTGGTATATTTTAAAAACAAATCTGCCAATGAGTTGTATTTATCTGGATCGATTTCAAACTCAACCCCAGGCGGATAACTCTTTTCTAACCAAATCCTTTCCATAATACTGTCCCCAATTATTACAAAATTATCAGCAGCCTACATTAGCGGCTGCTGTGATTATTATTGTTATTCTCAACTCGCACACCCTAACCTACACCCAGCTTTACAACACTTCAAATAAACCTGCAGCACCTTGACCGCCACCAATACACATGCTGATCACGACGTATTTAACACCACGACGTTTACCTTCAATTAACGCGTGCATCACCATACGAGTACCGCTCATGCCATAAGGATGACCAATAGAAATTGCGCCCCCGTCGACGTTTAAACGATCATATGGAATGCCCAATTTTTCTGCACAGTAAATGACCTGAACCGCAAACGCTTCATTGATTTCCCACAAACCAATGTCATCAATATTCAAACTATGACGTTCAAGCAACTTAGGAATAGCAAAAATTGGACCTATGCCCATTTCATCTGGCTCACAACCTACAACCACCATGCCTCGGTAAACACCTAACGGCTTAAGACCGCGTTGCTCAGCGAGTTCTCGTTCCATTACCACAACAGCGGCAGCACCGTCAGACAGTTGCGATGCGTTACCGCCAGTAATTGAGCCGTTATCTTTTACCGCTTTTAAACCCGCTAAGCCTTCAATATTGGTTGAAGGACGGTTACCTTCATCTTGAGTTAAGGTGACTTGTTCTTTAGTGATATCACTGCTGGCTTTATCCATCACCAATTTTGTACACGTAACAGGCACAATTTCGTCATCAAATTTACCTGCAGCTTGTGCATCAGCAGTGCGTTGTTGCGAGATTAATGCGTAAGCATCTTGTGCTTCACGCGAGATGCCATAACGATTAGCAACCACTTCGGCGGTATCAAGCATCGGCATATAAATCGCTGGACGATAAGCTTTAACACTTGGGTCGACCGCTCGGTGCATGTTCATTTTATCGTTTTGAACCAAGCTGATTGAGTCACAACCGCCAGCAACTACCACGTTGGCGCCATCACAAACAATATAATTGGCAGCGATAGCAATAGACATTAACCCTGATGAACATTGACGGTCGACAGTCATACCTGGCACAGACACAGGCAGTTTTGCCGCCATTGCCACTTGACGACCAAAGTTCATCCCCTGGTTACCTTGAGTTAGTGCAGCACCAAAAATACAATCTTCAATTTCATTTGGGTCAATACCCGCACGCTCAACGGCTGCATTAACAGCAACTGCAGCTAATGATGGAGCAGATAAATCATTAAACGCACCGCGGTACGCCTTACCAATGGGGGTTCTCGCTACAGATACAATGACGGCTTCTCTCATAATAATTCCTTGTTTATATGTCTTCTAAGACATGTATTTAATCAGGTTTTGAGGTTGAGCTAAGTATTAGTCATAATCACAAGAACAGTTAACGAAACAGCTCAACCTACATTAGAATCATTTACTGTTGCTGCGATTTCATAAATGCCATCGCCTTGATCACAAACTTCTCGCCTTGTTGAGTACCAGATTTCAACGCTTTTTGATTATCTTGCGCAGTGAGTTTCTCCCAGTTGTCACGCACCGTTTCTGGGGTTTGTGATGCTTTAGGGATAAAACAACCTTCTGTTTCAAAGATACTGGCACTTGAATAACCACCCGCTCCGGCACATAAAATAAAGCGGTTTGGCGCGTGTTCATCACACAAGGTCAACATACCCGCAGTTACCGCTTCTGGCGCGAAGGCTTTAACGATTTCTTCAGGCATTAAATCTTCAGTCATACGCGTCCCCGCAGTGGGAGCTAGCGCATTGATGTGGATATTATTTTTTGCACCTTCAAGCACTAAGGTATTCATTAACCCAAGCACTGCCATTTTGGCTGCGCCATAATTAGACTGACCAAAATTACCGTACATGCCGCTTGACGATGTGGTCATCACAATACGACCATAATTTTGCTGTTTCATTATTTCCCACACTGCTTTGGTGCAGTTAACCGAGCCCATCACGTGGACATCCATGACTAACTTAAAGTCATCTAAGGTCATTTTAGAAAACGACTTATCGCGCAAAATTCCGGCATTATTGATTAAAATATCAATGCGGCCCCACTTGTCCATGGTTTGTTGCACCATGTCTTGCACTTCGTCAAAATTAGCGACGTTTGCACCATGACTAATGGCTTCACCGCCCATTTCTTCGATTAAACGAACCACATCTTGCGATGCTGCAGAAGATGCGCCGCTTCCATCACGTGCGCCACCTAAATCATTTACCACCACTTTAGCACCACGTCTGGCGAGTTCCAACGCATGAGAGCGACCTAAACCATTACCGGCACCTGTGACTATGGCTACTTGTCCTGCAAAACTGATCGTCATAATGTTTCCTTAACGGTTTTTTTGATTTTTTATTGTTGTTTTATGTTCATGTGAAGGTGACAAATGATAGAAATCTACTTAACCATTTGCACAGAAATCCACTCAGCCACTAATGCCGGAGTATCAACACCTTCAATTTCAATGGTCACTTCGGTTGATAAACGGAACTGCCCTGGTTTCTTTTCTTCAATTGAAAGGGTTTTAGCGTGTGCTCTAATGCGACTGTTAACGGTAACCGGCTGTAAAAATCTCACTTTATCGAAACCGGCATTCAAGCCCATATAAAAACCGTCAATGATGACGCTAAATTCTTCAGCAAAATGTGACAGCATGGAAAGTGACAGGAAGCCATGGGCAATGGTCGAGCCAAAAGGCGTGGCTTTGGCTTTTTCTTCATCTACGTGAATAAACTGATGATCCAGTGTGCAATCCGCAAACTGATTAATCTGATCTTGAGTGATTTGATACCAGCTTGTTGGCTCGGCTTGGAAGCCAATATAGTTTGTGATGTCGTTACGATTGATGACTGTCGGCATTGTTCCCTTTCCTCTTGTACGTTCAGGTACTGTCCATGAATGAAATTTAAGCGATATCTCATGCTAGTTGGGGTGGGCACATTAAACAAATGAATAGTTTTAATACCAAGACATTCGCAATATGAATAGTCTAGCGTGTTGAAAGGAAGTAATACGTCAGGGAGATTATAACAAAAACGCATTACCCAATTAATGAGTAATGCGCTAATAATAAAGGATTTATACTAGCTAGAATTGAGAAATTACCTCGCGAATCAAAATCCAACTATAGGCAAAGTCTGACTGGTAATACTCATCTAGGGAATCGACCTACGTATAAATAACTCAGCTCAGTCAGTGATAACCTATGATGACTATGACCAACTTGGACATCATTCAATTTAGGTTAAAACCAGTCGGCTTGCATGTCAAAACTGGTACTGTCAGTACTCATCAACAGAGATGACCACACCGCAATTTTGGGTAATTCAAAGCGATAGAAATACTGCGATGCCTGTAACTTACCTTTATAGAAAAACTCATCAGCTTGATGCGGTTGCTGTGCTAAGGCTTTGGTGGCAACCATACTTTGCTTAAGCCATAACCACGCAATAATCACATGGCCAAACAACTCTAAATACTTAACTGAGTTGGCTAAGGCTAAGTCGATGTTCTTCGTCGCCATGCCGTTGAGTACCGCTTCAGTTGTCAGCGTTAATGTCTCTACCGCTTCGCTTAGCTTCTGGGTATATTCGCTCAAGCTGTCGTATTGTTTGGCTTGCTCAATGGTTTGGGCAATTTCATGTAGGGTTGCTTTATAACCCTGCATCTTATTCATCGGCACTTTACGGGTAATCAAATCTAACGATTGTATTCCCGTGGTGCCTTCATGAATCGGATTTAAACGGTTATCACGATAGAACATCTCAACTGGATGCTCATTGATGTAACCATGCCCGCCCATAACTTGAATAGCATAAGAGTTAGCTTTAGGGCCATATTCAGATGGCCAGGTTTTAATGATTGGGGTTAAAAAGTCTAATAAGGTATGGGCATGTTCACGTTGTTCAACGGTGTCTGCAGTACGCTCATCATCACTTAATTGAGTCCCATACAACACTAACGCCATTGCCCCTTCGGCATAAGCTTTTTGTGCTAATAACATGCGTTTTACATCAGCATGTTCAATGATATTTACCATTGGGGATTGCGGGTCTTTACACGAGGGTAGTCGACCCTGCGGACGGTTTTTAGCGTAATCGACTGAATATTGATAACCGGCCACAGCCAATACCGCACCACTAGTACCCACCATAATGCGAGCTTCATTCATCATGTGGAACATGTACTTTAAACCGCAATGTTCTTCACCGACTAAATAACCAATTGAACCATTTTTCTCACCAAAACTCAGTGCAGTAGATGTTTGCGCGCGGCCACCCATTTTATGAAATAGCCCAGCGAGAGCCACTTCATTGTCTTCACCGACGGAACCATCTTCATTAAGCAAAAACTTAGGTACCACAAATAACGAAATACCTTTAACACCTTTTGGTGCGCCTTGAATTCGTGCTAACACCAAATGAACGATATTCTCGCTTAAATCATGGTCTCCGCCTGAAATATAAATTTTATTGCCAGTAATCCGATAAGTACCGTCGTCCGACTTTACCGCTTTGGTAATTAAGTCGCCTAACGCTGAGCCACTGCCCGGTTCAGTCATGGCCATGGTGCCCATAAAACGGCCTTCACGCATGGGTTTAACCCAAGTGTTAATCAGTGCTTGACTGCCATGTGCTTGCAACAAGTTGGCGTTGGCTGTGGTTAACATGTTGTAACCCATACCCACACCGCCAGCCACACTCAAAAATGAGGCTGCTGCACTGGCGATAATCGGCGGTAATTGCATACCACCCAAATCATAATCAGCTGTTGCAGCACCAATACCAGACTCATTAACCGCATCTATCGCGGTTTTAAGTTCTGGGATGATATGCACTTTTTTACCATCAAATGTTGGTTGATGGGTATCAAGTTTTTGACGGATAGGAAGAAAGTATTTTTCTGCGATCGCTTTAGCCGTGGTGACGACTTCATTGAAGGTCTGGCGATCGTGATCTTGATAACGCGCTCGGCTCGTTAACGCTTCACTGTCAAACAGTTCGTAAAGCATAAATTCAAGATCGCGTTCATTCATTAACGTTGCAGGCATAATAGTCTCTTCTTATCTTGTTACTGAGCAGATGCCATGACATCTGCTCACAATGTATTGTTAAATGGATAGTGACAAATATTTGCTGACTGCCCACTGAGGCTTAAAACGCTGACACGCCGCCATCAACCGCAATGCATTGTCCTGTCATATAGGTGTTGGCGGGTGATAACATCATTAACATCACCGCGACGATTTCTTTTGGCTCACCTAAACGATTCATTGGCGCGCCACGGGCCATTTTCTTTTGCTTTTCTTCGTCAGCAAAGTTGGTCACCATCGGCGTTAGGGTAAAGAATGGGCATATTGCATTAATACGAATATTCTCGCGGCCGTATTCAACTGCACCGGTTTTAGTTAAGCCAATAACAGCATGTTTTGCCATAGAATAAGCACTGCCTCGAGCAGCGCCACCTAAACCGGCCATTGAACTGACATTGAGAATAGCGCCTTCGCCTTGTTTAAGCATTTGTTGTATTTGATGACGCATGCCAAATTGCACACCTTTGACGTTGACAGCAAATTGGCTGTCCATAATGGATTCGTCAATGTGATGCAGCGGCATAAACTCGTGCGCGATACCGGCATTATTGACGCCAATATCCACTCGACCAAAATATTCAATCGCGGTATCGACCATCGCTTTACAAGATTCATTTTTGGACACATCGCATTTCATTGCGACCACTTCAGCACCGGTCGCGGCAATAGCATCTGCCACTTGATGCACGCCAGCTTCGTTAATGTCACTGATGACTAAATTAGCGCCACGTTTGGCTAACTCTTCGGCCAATAATTTACCAAAACCTTGTGCTGCGCCCGTAATAACGGCGACTTTGCCCGTAAAGTCTAATAATGGATCCATGCGAGTAACTCCTGTAATTGATGGTCTTATTGTTATATTGAGTGTCTGTTTATCAATTTTTTATCATTTGTTTTTAGCTGAAATCTTAAGTATTAAGTATTAAGTATTAAAGATTAAAAATGAGTGTTAACGTCGCGTTATCACGGTAGATGTCGTTGATAGAACGCTGTTATTTCTCTTGTGCGACAACCTGCAACGCCATTTGTGCAAGCGGTTCAACGAACGATCCCACTTTATTAGCATGTTCATTTGATGCATTGCCTTCTGCAGCGCGTTTTGCCACTCCTTGGGCAATCGCCGCTAAACGGAAGAAACTAAACGCAAGATAAAACACCCAGTTTTCAATCCGTTCAATGCCCATGCGGTGGCAATATAAATCGACATATTCTTGTTCAGTCGGAATGCCTAAGCTGCCACGGTCGACGTCTTTTAAACCATCAATACTGCCCATTCCTGCTGGCATACGTAATTGCATGCATTGATAAGCAAGGTCGGCATATGGATGACCTAATGTCGATAATTCCCAGTCGAGCAATGCAATAACCTGTGGCTTATCTTTGGCAAACATCATGTTGTCTAATCTAAAGTCGCCATGGACTAAACACACACGGCCATCATCTTCGGGTAAATTATCTTCAAGCCACTGACTTAGCTGGTCCATCGCGGGTATTTTTTTAAGCTCGGTCAACCGATACTGTGATGTCCAGCGAGTTAATTGACGCTCAAAATAATTTCCTGCTTTACCATAATCAGTTAAGCCAACCGCATTCACATCAACACTGTGCAATGCAGCTAATACTCGGTTCATTTCGTTATACATGGCTGAGCGGCGCTCATTGGTGCCAATCTCAGCTAACGATGCGCTCCAATAAACGGTGCCATCGCAATATTCCATTAAGTAAAACATCGAACCGATAACAGAGATGTCTTCACACAGATGGAATACTTTTGCGACCGGAACTTCGCTGTCTTTTAATGCATTAAGAACCCGATACTCTCGGTCAACCGCATGAGCAGACTTTAATAACTTGCCTGAAGGTTGGCGGCGTAATACATACACACCCGATTTTGCGGTGACTTTAAATGTTGGATTAGACTGACCGCCGGCAAACTTTTCTAAGGTAATCGGGCCTTCAAAACCCTCAACTTGATTTTCTAAGTAAGCAGTCAGCTGTTGATTATTAATTGATAATACTTGGGGCATTTAGCAATACTCTTGTTGTTATTCTTAGTCATTAGATCGCAGTCATTGGATCGCAGTCATTAAAATTAGTCAGCTTGAATCAGTGTTTACGATCCAATTTTATGACTCAATGATTGCCATCTGATTGGTGACACGGCATTCAGATTGAAACGCAAATGCGTTTCAATCTGTTGCTCAATGTCTGCAACGTATCGATTTACTCTGCAATCTTTTTCACTAAATCACGGCCTAACTGCATCATATGCACTTGGTCTGGACCATCGGCTAAACGCAAAGTACGTTGTCCAGCCCATGCGTGTGCTAAGAAGGTGTCTTGACTCACACCCACTGCACCATGGCATTGAATAGCACGGTCAATCACATCAAGTGACATATTCGGCGCGACAATTTTGATCATTGCAATCAGTTCTTTGGCGGCTTTATTGCCGTCGGTATCCATTTTTTGCGCCGCTTTTAAGGTCATTAAGCGGGCTTGTTCAATCTGGCAGGCAGATTTAGCAATGTCTTCACGAACCGACTGTTGCTTGATCATCGGTTGACCAAACACAATACGTTCACCAACGCGTTTACACATTAAATCTAATGCGCGCTGAGCGATACCAACTGAACGCATGCAGTGATGAATACGTCCAGGGCCAAGGCGGCCTTGGGCAATTTCAAAACCTTTACCTTCAGCAACAATAATATTTTCAACCGGTACGCGGACATTGGTAAACGTCACTTCGCCGTGACCTTCGGGAGCGTCGTTATAACCAAACACTTTCATTGGCCGCACTAACGTCACGCCCGGGGTGTTCATTGGCACAAGCACTTGTGATTGTTGAATGTAACGATTGCTGTTGGTTGGGTCTGTTTTGCCCATCACAATCATAATTTCGCATTGCTTACGACACGCGCCACTGATGTAAAACTTGCGGCCATTAATGACATACTCGTCACCATCACGTTCAATGCTTAACTCAATATTAGTCGCATCACTTGAGGCAACTTCTGGTTCTGTCATCGCAAATGCGGATCGAATTTTGCCTTCCAGCAATGGCTCTAGCCATTGTTTTTTCTGGGCTTCATTTCCGTATTTAGCCAATACTTCCATATTGCCGGTATCGGGTGCCGCACAGTTAAACACTTCAGATGCCCACATCACTTTGCCCATAATTTCAGCCAGTGGTGCGTATTCTAAATTAGTCAATCCAGCACTGTATTTGCCGTACGCCACAGGCAGAAATAAATTCCACAATCCTTCTGCTTTCGCTTTGGCTTTTAATTCTTCCATTAACGGAGGCGTTGACCAAGGATCAAGCTCTACCTGTCGGTGCATTTCTTCTTCAACCGGAAACACGTTCAAATCCATAAAATCGGTTACACGTTTGATTAATGCTTGAACTTTTTCACTGTATTCAAAATTCATGTTCTACCCTTCTATTGGTCATTACGGTGTAATAGCAGTGCTAGAGTGAGGCTTAATATTTCAATTAAGACTCAAGCAGATCAGCAAACGTTAACTGAGTGACGTTAATGATTTTTTGTTAAACGGTTTAATCTCCGCGATGGCTTTGTGTTTAATTTTATTGACCCACTGCGGATCGACTAACAAGGCTCGGCCAACTGCGACTAAATCAAATTCGTCATTATTTAAACGCACTAATAACTCATCAATGCCAGTTGGATTAGACGTGCCAGATAAATCGGCATTGCCTTCACCAATAAAGTCAGCGTCTAACCCTACATTGCCAACGGTAATGACGGGCTTATTAGTGAGCTTTTTGGTCCAACCTGCTAAGTTAAGATCTGAACCTTCAAACTCGGGTACCCAGAATCGGCGGGTACTGGCATGAAAAATATCGACGCCAGCATCGCTTAGCAAACCTAAAAAGGTGGCTAACTCTGCAGGGGTTTGACACAGTTTTGCACTGTAATCTTGTTGTTTCCACTGTGAAAAGCGGAAGATAATCGTAAACTCCTCACCCGCTGCGGCGCGAATGGCTTTAACAATTTCAACGCCAAAGCGAGTTCGATTTTCTAACGAACCACCGTATTGGTCATCGCGTTGGTTAGTGCCTTCCCAAAAGAACTGATCCACTAAGTAACCGTGCGCGCCGTGTACTTCAATGGCATCAAAGCCAATGTTTTTGGCATCTAATGCGGCTTGTGCAAAAGAGGCAACCACTTCATCGATATCATCTTGGGTCATCGCAACGCCGTTTTTAGCACCGGGTTTGTACAAACCAGACGGGCTATAGGCGGGGGCGTCTTTGTCTGGGCCAACACCGGGTTTTCTTACTGAACCCACATGCCAAAGCTGTGGGGCAATTTTGCCACCTGCCGCATGCACTTCATCAACCACGTATTTCCAGCCTGCTAATGCTTCTTCACCGAATATGGCGGGGACATTTTCATAACCGTTGGCCGCTTTATGAGAAATAAAGGTGCCTTCGGTGATAATTAATCCCACATCACCTTCAGCACGTCTGCGATAATATGCTGCAACATCTTTATTAGGGACATAATTAGGTGAAAACGCACGGGTCATCGGCGCCATGACGGTTTTATTTTTGAGTGACAACGATTTAGTGCTGAATGATTCAAATAACTTATCGATACTGGTGTTTTTATCGCTGTTCATGAGTATTTCCTAGCGTGTTATAGTTTTTTATTTATCTATTTTTTCTGATAATAATCAATCCATTACCCAATCAGATAACCGCCGTCGACATTGATGGCGGTACCTGTGGTGTAACTTGATGCGTTAGATGCGAGATACAACACAGTGCCGGCCATTTCGTCTGGTTGAGCAACGCGCTTCATTGGCACGTGGTGCATCATTTGTTTCAAAATGGCTGGGTTATCAACTAACGCAGAAGCAAACTTGGTATCTGTTCCGCCGGGTAATAGAGCATTCACGCGGATATTGAATTGGGCGCATTCTTTTGCGAATGCTTGAGTCATTGAAATAACAGCCGCTTTAGTAATAGAGTAAATACCTTGGAAATCTCCTGGGATAACACCATTAACAGACGCCACGTTAATGATTGAACCACCGCCACTGTCTTTCATTAATTTTGCGCCTTTAGTCGACATAAAGAAGTAACCACGAATGTTAACGTCGACGGTTTTTTGAAAGGCGATTAAGTCTGTATCAATAATGTGACCAAAATATGGGTTAGCCGCAGCGTTATTCACCAGAATATCTAGTTTGCCATGTTGCTCTGTAATGGCGGCGAAAATCGACTCTATTTGATCCATGTCGCCAATGTGACACGCGATGGCTTGTGCACTGCCGCCGGCTTTAACAATCTCATCAACCACTATCTGGCAAGCTTCAATTTTTCGACTTGATACAATCACATGAGCACCGTACTGAGCTAATAGTTTGGCGACACTTTCGCCAATACCACGACTTGCACCAGTCACTAAGGCAACCTTCCCTGTTAAATCAAACAAATTGACATTGTTCATGTTTTTTCCTTTATATTTTTGATTAATGGTTCAAAGCGCTAAAGAGCCTCGTGATTACCTAAAGGTTACCCAGTCATCGCCAGCCTGCTCTAAGTGACTGTAGTTATTAAAATAATCAACACTCAACATGTTTTCAGAAAATAACAGTTTAGTGACACCTGTATTTCTAGCCTGCTGATTCAAGGCTAATGTTTGCTGATCGTTCAATTGTAAAATGTGTTGCACGATTGCTGAAATAGTCCCTCCTGAAGTAAACACTAAAATGTCTTTTGATTTTTTTGTGTTATTTCCAGCGGTGGTAATCTCACGCTTTTTTGCTAATTCTTGTTCAATAATATTGTGCAGAGCCCGAATACAACGCGCTTTAAATTGTGGCCAACTCTCTTTGTATTCATGATCTTTATCACCAGCAATCCAACGACTGAGTGCTTGAGAAAATTCTTTTTGTAGCGTTTTATTCGGTTCATTACGTTGACTAATTTCTAGACTCATTTCTGCAAAGTTTTGCCACTGGTCATTGTACTTTTTTAAAATATCTACATGGTCAAACTCATTAAAGCCAGAATGGATAATCATGGGTGTTGATTCACCTTGGTATCCTTTTACAAAGCTGGTTAACGTTTGGCCATGACGCAATAAATCACCACTATAAAACTTGCTGGGGATAGCCCTAGCGCGCCAGTACTGACCTAATATTGTCGCTTGCTGGCTACCTTTATCTGACAGTTGATCGTAATCAGTGCTTCCAAAAGATGCCTGCCCGTGTCGAATCAAATAAATTGCTGCCATATTAGGTCTCTAACTGATTAAAATGATGGTTCAATACAAAAGTAAAAAATTAACTCACTGTTTAACTTATTGTTTGGATTGTCGTTAATCTACGTTTAACAACCTTGAAAGCAATATTGAATTATTTTCGAATATCTGTAGTAGATGTTAATAATGAATGCTTTTAGCGTATATTTAGCCATTTTTTGTACTGCACCGAATCTACTTGACTATGCTAATAGCAACATCTAAATTGAACAAATGAATAGTTCTAATACCCTACTATTTATAATTTAAATAGTAGATGTTAGATCTAAAATAGCAGATATGAGTTGAGGTGCTCTCAACGTACACCGTGAGATCACTGGAGTGAGTATGAAAATTGATTTGAATTTGTTTGTGGTTTTCGATGCGATTTATTGTGAAGGAAACATAACCAAAGCAGCGTCAGTGCTAAATTTATCGCAACCAGCAGTGAGTCATTCATTAGGTAAATTACGCACTCATTTTGATGATGCTTTGTTTATCAGGCAAGGCAATGAAATGCGGCCAACACCGGTGGCAAAGAATGTCATTGATGACGTGCGCGAAGCATTACATCAACTACAGGTGTGTTTAGTACAATCGCGGCAGTTTGAACCCTTAACCTCACGTAAGAGTTTTTCACTGTCATTACATGGCTCGATAGAACCTTACTATTTACCGATATTGCAGCAAAGTTTGTCGTTAGAGTCTCCGGCAATCAATTTACGCAGTAATAAAAGGGTCAGACGAACGGAACTCGAAAACAAGCTTGCCAGCGGTGATATTGATTTGGCAATTGATACCTTAATCCCTGTCAGCAATAACATTATGCACACCCAATTAGAAGTAGACCAACTGGTTGTTGTTGCTCGTAAAAACCACCCAGCTATTACACCAGAACTTGATTTAGATACTTACCTTCGTTTAGATCACGTGCTAGTTTCATCTCGCTCAACGGGCCCTAGCTTGGAAGATTTTGAACTTTCTCGCATTGGTTTGCATCGTAAAATCTCATTACGTTGCCAGCATGCTTTATCAGCGTGCCAAGTCATCTTAAATAACGATATGTTGCTCACATTACCTAAAACCGCCGCAGCCATGTATAGCAAGATGCTTGATATTGCTATTTACCCTATGCCAGTGGAATTACCTGATATTGGCGTGCATTTATATTGGCATGTTAACGTCGACAAAGAACCGGCTAACAAATGGCTTAGAAACAAAATGATTATTGCGGCAACAAATACTCGCATAGAGAAAAATTGACATTCATATAGGTAATGATTGAGCTTAAATGCCAACTATATTTTTTCACGCAATATATAAGGGCATGCCCCTTATATATTGCCGTTTAATTAACACTGCAGGTAATTATCCATCAAACTGTGTTCTTGCAGTAAATTGATATGTCACCTAATAAACCTAAAGACTGTTCAATCAATTTTATACACTAAGAGTTGCTGATCCATTGCCTAATATCGACATCGACAACTAAATTTAACAGCTCATTTTTTGACGGTTCATCGAGTTGATGAGTTAATGATAAATTGACAACATACAAAATTAATCCCAGAGTATTCACGTTTAATCCTGTGGCATTAAAATCCGGTTTATCTTGCATTAAAATCAGTTCACATAGATCAAGTGGGTAACCCCAAAGTGTCAAGATATAAACCGTCAAGACAGTCGCATCTGCAAGCATGGCATGAGTGTCATCTGAATCAAAATCAACATGCTCGTTTGTTTCAGACATTAGCACTAAATGACCAATACCACTGAGTAAAGCAGCTATAAAAACAACATCTTGCTGCTCAACGCTAAATCCCATCGACTTACTTAACTGACGACATAATCGAGAATAATTAAATGACCATTCATTAATTTTTTTATGTGCTTTTTCTGGCACTCTTAAGGCTAATGCTTGATCAACGACCATACTAACAACGATCGTTTCAGTCATTTTAAGACCTAAACGTTTTATGGCCTCTTCCAAACTCACAGTCTTACGGCTGTAGCCTAAGAAAGCTGAGTTTGCGATTTGTATCAGCTTGGCAGCGATAACACTTTCCTGGTGAATTATGTCCGCGGCATGAGAGATATCAACTTCTTCATTGGCGAACATAGACTGAATTTGTCTCGCGATATCTGGTAATGCAAAAAAGTACCCGATACGACCCAGTTTATTTCGTAAAGGTTGTTCTATATCTAGGGTATTTAAGTGTTCTAATGAGCAAAAAACATCATTTATGTCTTGTTGTGTAAAAGGTTTTTTCAACACAAAATGGGCAATTTCTGTTACTTTAGACACAACATCCTCGGCGGTGTCACCGGTTAATAACACCCGTAATGCCGACGGCATTATTTGAGAAACCTGTTTTAGCAGCTCATCACCATTAATATCTGGCATTAAGTAATCACAAATCACGGTATCGACAATGGCCCCATCAGGCAAAGCCTGCTGCCAATTAAGTGGATCACTGCATAAATAAAATTGCCAATGTGGTTTGAGACGACTTGCGACTCTATTTAGCGCTTTAAGCATAAAAATATCGTCATCAATAAACAGTACAGTTAATGTTTTCATAAATCACCCATTAATCTGGCAACTGAAAAATTAGGATCAGAAATTAAAGAAATAAACTGCTCCTCTATTTGAGGGCGAGCAATAACATAGCCTTGGATAATGTCACAATTCAGCCGTTCAAGAATTGGAATTTGGTCAAAATACTCTACTCCTTCAACCACCACTTTCATACCTAAATCATGGGCCATACGGGTAATGTTAGCGATCATGCTTTGAGTGTTTAAATTACTGGCAATGTCGATGATTAAAGACCGATCTATTTTAAGCACATCGATTGGCAATTTTGATAAATAAGACAAAGATGAATAGCCCGTACCGAAATCATCAATCGCAATACTGATCCCTGCTTTTTTAAGTCTAGCCAGTTTCTCTGCACTTTCTTCAATATTATCAACCAACCATGACTCTGTTAATTCAAACTCGAGAATTGACATGTCGATATCGAAACCTTTCAATAACGCTTCGACTCTTGGTATAAAATCGGGTTCAGATAATTGCTTTCCAGAAATATTAACAGCAACATGATCGAGAACGATTCCGTTTTTAAGCCAATTTGAAATCGCTAAACAGGTTTTTTCAATTACCCAGTAGCCTATTTCAATAATTTGCCCTTCTTGCTCCGCTATTGGAATAAATACGTCTGGAGATACCATTCCTAACTCTGGACTATTCCAGCGTAACAGTACTTCACAACTAGCAATTTTACGTAATCTTAAATCGTACTTAGGTTGAAAGTTTAAAAATAACTCTTGATTTTCAATGGCATGATATAAGGCTTTACTTGTAAATAATTGTTTGCGTTTCTGCTCGATGATTGAGTCGTCAAAACGCATGTAAAAATGAGAGTTTCCATTACTATGCAGTCTGTTACTGACCAATGCATTACTGAATAACTGCTGTGCACTCGCGCCATCACTTGGAGCAATGCAATAGCTAATCGTAAATTCAATGCGTACAGTTTTTTCAGCATATTTTTTGTCAGTAAACGATGAAAAAATATTATCTAGTTGACTGTGTAATTCAATCTCCGATACATAGTTAGCAACAAGAATCACAAAATATTCATTCGGTAATACAGATATTCGGTGATTAAACCTTTCACATTCCATTATTAATGTTGTGTGTATCTCATTAAATAATGCAACAGAATCAATATCGCCTAGCATATCAGCCCAATAGCCATAATTTTTTAGATGTATAGCCACCAAAGCAAATGATTTATTTGTCTCAAGTAATGTTTGCGCATTGCTTAATAAACTTGTTTGATCGATTAGCGTTTTTGACTCACAAAGGACATTATTATCAACGTCTGATGCCATTGAAATGGAAAAAAATCTAGAATTATCTGTCACATGCTTAAGGCTAAACATGACACTTTCGCCTTGAGTCGTTTGTAATATCGGGGGTTCATCGTTGGGGTTAAATAAATAGTCAATGCAACGATCAGTACAATACGGAAACAGGTCATTTAATAATGTATTTTCGTTTTTTATTGCAAGTATCTTTTTAGATAAGCCATTGAACCTACCTATTTGACCATGTGGAAAAAGCTCGATTACAGCTTCATCACTGCTGGCAAGTAGATCGGCAATAATACTTCTTTGTTGTTTACTGTTGTATTGACAAAAGGCCTCCTCAACCTCAATAACAAGTGCATTGTCGTCCCATGGTTTTTGTAAAAAACGAAATACAGTACGAGAGTTAAGCAGCGTTAATATAGAATTAAAATCAGACGAACCACTAAGCACCATACACACAGTATTAGGTTGCATAGATTTTATTGCTAGCAGTAAATCAGACCCATTCATCATAGGCATACGATAATCTGAAATAACGACAGGACATGCTTCTTTAGACATGATCTCTAAGGCTTCTTTGCCGTTATCAGCAATAAATACTTGATAACCTACACGCATGAACAATCTTTTTAACGCTCGTAATATGGACTGTTCATCATCAACAATGAGTAGCTTTTGCTTCATAATTTTACCCATTAATTAAAAGACTGTTGACTAAAGATCGCAGCTTGTCGTTATCAAACGGTTTTGATAATACCGCATCAGCACCTAAATCTAAGGCTTTTTGCAATTCATGTTCAGATAATCCAGACAACACAAGGATTTTTAATTCCGCTAATTCTGGCTGTTGACGAATAAATTGCAATACTTCAAAACCATCTAAACTAGGCATTGCAAGGTCAAGTGTAATCAAATCAGGTTTATCACTGAGTAATTTAACACCCGCGTGAAATCCATCTGCGGCAAAAGAGAAATAATAACCGCTTGATGATAAAACTCGGCGTATTGCATTTCTAATTTCAGTTTCATCATCAATAATTAAGATACGTTTTGGTGATGCAGAACCTGAGTCGGAATTAGTCTCTATATCCTCACAGTAACTCATTAATTCTTCAGGCATTGGCATTTTTTGTTGTTGTAAAAACAAAATAAAATCGTCCAGTAGCACTCGGTAATTACCCCTACCCGGCAATTTATGTCCTTTTAACCGACCTTGCGAAATCCAACGACTAACAGTCCTATGATGCACATCACAATACTGCGCAATGACACTGGGTCGTAACGTTTTCATATTTATCACTCATCATAAAACTTGATTAGTTGTCATTTATAGCATAACTTAATCAATGAGACAAATGAGACATTGAAGACATCGGAAATTTAGGAACATATGAAACAATTAGAAACTGCAGATTTACCTGTAATTTTATGTGTAGACGATGAGACCAGTATTTTAAAGTCTTTACAACGTGTGTTTTTTTCATCAAATGTTCAACTATTACAAGCGTCTAGTGGTAAACAAGCACTAGAAATAATGCAACAACACAAAGTGAACCTGATCATTTCTGATATGCGAATGCCAAATATGACAGGTGCAGAGTTTCTTGCACAAGCAGCCGTAATGCAGCCTGACAGTTATCGTATTTTGATGACTGGATACTCGGATATTCAATCTACTGTTACGGCCATTAATATCGGTAAAATTCATCGTTATATTCAAAAGCCTTGGGATAATACTGAACTACTTGCACAAGTTAATGAGGGGCTAGAGACTTATCGCCTACTTAAAAAAAATAAAGAACTGACAAAGAAAATTGCAGTTCAAAATAAACAACTAAAACAATTGAATACCAATCTAGAAGACACGGTACAGCAACGAACCCAACAACTAAAACAAAGTTTACAACAATATAAAACCTTGGCCAATAATCGAGGTAATGAACAGAAAGCTACATTAGAAGTGCTTTATAATTTAATTAGTATCAATCCGGAAATAAACGGTCAGTTTGCACTTAAAATCAGTGAAACCTGCAATAACATCGCTAACCTATTAGGCATCACTCCACCTGGAGTCGAAATTATTACTAAGGCAGGATTATATTCCGAGCTAGGCAAATTAGGGTTACCTTCTTATTGCCTGAATAAGCCATATGATGAACTGACTAGTGCTGACCAAAAACATTTTATGCGTCACCCTCAATTAGCAGAAGAAATTTTAACACCTGCCGTTCATTTATCTGTAATGAGTGAAATTATTGCTAGTCAATATGAACAATATAATGGTACCGGAGAGCCATTACAGAGAGCGGGCAAAAATATTCACATAGGATCGCGAATTTTATCCGTTGCTAGAGATTTTTGGCATGAATTTCTGCCTAAAAAAAATATTCAAGAGCCGACAAAAGAACAAGTATATAAACTGATAATGCTTCAACAAGGTATTTTATACGACCCAAAAGTGGTTGAAGCATTGGGTAAGTTAATATTTAGTAATGAAAATAATAAAGAAAACATTCATTATTCTGAAGAAGAGTTCTCAAATGGCATACACATAGGAGAAATATCTATTGGTATGCGACTTAGTCAAAATCTCTATAATCGTAAGCATATGCTATTACTACCAAAGGGACATGTCTTTTGTACTAAAACAATCAATAACTTACAGAGTTATGAAAAGAGACACAAAGAAACGTTACTGATAAAAGCAGAGAAAGTTGAAAAGTGACCTGATCAGGCAGAACAAAAGAATGTATAACTCGATAATCGCATCTACATTGTTACTATTTATCCACATATGTTTTAACGGTGAATTATTATGAAAAACATGTTAATAAAACTGTTTTTCTCAAAGGCATTTTCTACAAGGCGCATGTGGTTTTTTATCTACGCCACATCACTTGGCTTGATTGCTAATACCATGGCAATTGACATTCCCATTGTTGTGCCGTTTCTTGTGGGTAATATTGCGTTTTCAATTATACTATTTCGATTAGGTTTCACTTGGTCGTTATTATCGTTAATCATTGTTTGCTTACCACTAGAAAGCCCATTAGTTATTGGTAATTGCGTTTTACAATTAATGTTTCTTATGTGGCTTAGGCTCAATCTTAAGCAGTCTTTATGGCCTATATTTTGTGTATATTCCATATCAATCTTTGCCCTTGATTACCTATTGGGTAATGATTCTTTAAAAAGTACAACGATGTTATGGATCATTGCCACCATGTTACATTGCTGTATTTTTGCCCTGTGTACCAAAACCGCATTGATGCTTAATACCATCACCATCACCCCATTAAATCAAAAACAGCAAAGTTTGCGTCTTCAACTGAGTCACCGAATTGGACTATACAGTGCAGTGCCATGCACAATATTGATTGCATTTATTTTGCAAGCAGCAATCGGACTGCATTTATCATCGCAACTACAATTTTATCAAGATGAGCAAAATGTGTTTGTGTCAAAAATACAGCGGCATATAGAACGATATATCAGTAATACTGAGCTCGTTGCCAGCTTAGGACATAAAAATATAGATACACATACTCTACAAACACTTAACGGCCAGGAACCTGAATTTATATCGACATTGGTGACCGATAAAAATGGCATCGTGACGCAATTTTACAAAGCTGGTGTATCGGAACTACCGATTAACAATGTGTCTGTTACTGACCGCAGTTATTTCAGTCAACCCAAAACAATTAATAGCAGCTTTGTGAGTGAGAGTTTTAAAGGTAGAGCCCTCGGAGAAGACCTGCTTTTTGCCGTGAGCGCACCTATTTATCTAAACGGTATTTTTGATGGCGTGGTCGAAGTTTCGGTCGTTCTAGACACTCTCACCAAAACATTATCGTTTACTGATAACATCAGTCCAAACACGATTATACTTGATCGACAGTCAAAAAAGATATGGGGAAGCAATCACTTAGGGGAATTAGGCAATGTTTGGAATGAACACGCAATATTTGAACCATATCATCCCTCATTACTGCAACAGTTGTTTTTTAATACGGCAAAATCAATTGTTTTCACAACAGATGCTCATTACATTCTAGTAAAAAGCCAATTAGATAAATTAAATTGGTCAACAATACATTATCAAGAAACAACCCCTTTTGTTGTTCGCTATTTAATTTATCTTAGTATCGCAATGCTATCTTCATTATTAGTATTGAAATATATCACTGCATTATCAGGTCGTTTAGTGCATAACTATACGGAAACACTCGAAAAAATTACAGAATTCACACATCAATTAGGCACTGATAAACGAATCAATCAACCGCTGCATTTTAACTATTCAGCGCGAGAATTTGAGATACTGACTCAAAGTATAAATAACCTTAATGAACGTGTTATTAATTCAAGAGAAGCAATGATGAATTCAATGGCTGAAGTCAAAGCGTTGAACAATCAATTAGAAGACAGAGTGAAAGAAAGAACATTACAACTAGAACAAGAGCGCGACAGAGCAAATCAATTAGCAGCTATCAAGACTCGTTTTTTAGCGAATATGAGCCATGAGATACGCACGCCTATCACTATCATAAAAGGATTCACAGAAGAGTTACTTAACCACACAAATGGTGAAACCCAACAAGTGTTGAATCGTATTCGGCAAAATACCTTACATCTACAAAATGTTATTAACGACATCTTAGATACCGCTAAAATTGATGAAGGTAAAATGACGTTTGATTTACAGCCTATCGGCCTTAGAGACTTTCTAGTGAATTCAATTGATAGTTCATCACAAATTGCTAAATCTAAAGGGCTATCAATACAGTGCGCAATAGAGGACATATCTGACTTATATGTCATGGTTGATCCCTTTAGGCTACAACAAATTTTACTTAATTTACTCAGTAATGCCGTTAAATTTACAGCCAATGGCACTATTATACTAAAAGCACATAAATCACCTGATAATACTTGTACTGTTCAAATCATAGATGAAGGTATTGGAATGAGTGATGAACAACAACTCACTCTATTTGCAGCATTTAAGCAAGCAGACGTAAGTATAAGCCGGGATTATGGTGGCACTGGCCTAGGATTGTATATCAGTAAACAACTCGCTGATGCCATGGGGTTATTATTAACCGTGAAAAGTAAATTGGGTCAAGGATCCACTTTCACACTAACGTTGCCTACTACCAATACAAGACCCATGAGTAAGCCACTAGAACACGTTAACTCGACAACATTTACTCAACGAGTATTAGGCGGCACACTGCTTATTGTTGATGATGTAGAGGATATACGCCAACTCATTGCTGTTTATGTCAAACCGTTAAAAATGAAAATATTATTTGCTGAAAATGGTAGGCAGGCTGTAGATATCGTCGACAAAGATCAGCCAGATATTATTATCATGGATCAACAAATGCCCATTATGGACGGATACCAGGCTGCCCAAGTGTTAAGAAACAGGCACTTTACCAAACCCATTATTTCATTAAGTGCGGACGTATTTAAAGAAGAACACTCACCGAATACCGTCTCGCCTTTCAATGCAGTATTGAACAAACCCATTGATAAAACGCAATTATTGCAAACCATCACTCGATGTTTTGACAAGCATCAAACCAACGTATCAAAACCAGATAACGACGATGTAAAAACACAAGACGAATTAGACATGTTAAATGAAATTAAAAACTTACGCCTAGAGTATCTAGATAGTTTACGAGCAATGCCCGACCAACTCATCTTACTTGCATCAAGTGCAGATCACGATCAAGTTAAGAATTTATTTCACAAAATTAAAGGAACCAGTGCTTGCTTAGGGTTAGATAATGTCAGCGAATCAGCAAAACAAGCCGAAATAGGCTTAAAGGCTGGAGAAAATCTACATGACGTATGCAAAAAATTCAATTCTAGTTTAAATAAATTAATTACAGATTCAGATGCTTAGATGTGTTTTATCAATTTCACCTGGTGGTAATAAGGGTAAAATGATGGTAAAAGTCGTGCCAACATTCACAGACGAACTAACCGATATCTTACCGTTATGTTTTTGAATGATACTGTAGGACAAGGACAGGCCTAAACCAGTGCCCTGACCTACGGGTTTGGTCGTATAAAAAGGCTCAAATATTTTACGTATCGCGCTGTCACTAATACCACTGCCGGTATCTTTTATCTCAATAGTGACCTCAGTATCATCGCCGCGCACTGAGATATAAATGTGGCCTTTATTTTCGATCGCTTGTGCCGCATTGACCAATATATTAAGAAATACCTGATTCAGTTGCATTGGCTGGCATAACAATAGAGGTACAGACTCTTGATAATCGCGATGAATTTCGATTTTGTGTTTAAATTGGCTATTGGCAATTTTTAAGGTGCTTTCGATGCCATCAATGACATTACAGTTTTCCCATTCACTGCTATCAACATGAGAAAATGCTTTCAAGCTTCTGACTATATCGGTTACCCGTTCAATACCTTCGATAGATTCACTGACTAAATCTGGCATATCGTCGCGTAAAAAAGGATATTGCATGCGTTGTTGCATGTCTTGTTGAAGATTAATAAAAGTTTGATTTTTGGTTTTATCAATCACTTTTTCATAAAAACTAACCAGTTTTAGTAGCTTACTCGAGTAATCTTGTAAAATTTGTAAATTTGAAAAGATGAAGCCAATCGGATTATTAATTTCATGCGCAACACCAGCGGCTAATTGTCCTATTGCAGCCATTTTCTCAGATTGCAATAATTGATTCTGTGCAGCTTCAAGTTTATTGTTTAACTCTAGCAAAACAGAATGTTCTTGCGCCAGTTGTTGAGTTAATCCTTTTTGGCCTTGATAATAACTGGCAAGTTCAGTCACATCTTGCACAATCATACACACTGTTTTAACCGTATTATTAGACACATCCAATGGTAGAAACTCAATATTTTGATACATCAAGGTTTCTTCACCCGTAATTGGACGGCTACTGCCAAACACAAAAACGTGCGGCTTATGTTCCCAATAAGAAAAACTGGCATTATTTAATATAAAGACACTGTTGATTTTTTTCTTTAAATACGTAGCTTGGTCTGGAAACATCTCTAATAAATTGAGCCCTCTAACATCATCGCTGCTAATCTTGAGGCGATCGGCAAAAAAGTCATTCCAATACTCAATCTCAAACTGATCATTCAGCACACAAACACCTAATGGAAGTTTTGCGGTTAGATTCTGTAACATGGACTCTGTTGCCATCATGACTCCAATAACTCATTTAATTTGGTTAAAACAATCGAAATTGAGTCAGCTTCTAAACAAATCATGATTTTAGAATCAAATCGACTAGATTCTATTTTAAATTCAACTTCCATTAATAATGTGTTGCCCCAGCGATAATGACCCGCAGAAAGAAGTGTTGGGTCAAATACTGTTGGCATACTTAATTTTGTATTCAGTGTTAATTGTTGTGCAAAACCATTTAAGCAGGCCCCTGCAAGAATATTAGATAATTCCAGTAATAACTCTTCTTGGGTAATGTTAGACAATGGCAATTCGTAATCCATCAATTCAGCAATGGCTTCACAGCCCTGTTTGGATTGCAGGGAAAGTACTTCCCCTTTCACTGTACCCAGAAAAGACTGCCTGGTATGCCACATGGTGTCTAAGTTGATCATCTCAACAAACTCTGTAGGGGTAACTGACGATATTTGAGGGATAGAAAGTGTAATCTTAGCGCCAATCAGTCTCGCAAGAGAATTGGCTGCTTGCCCCATAGAAATGTTCATTAGCTCCTGCAAAGCATCACGCTGTTCTTCACTTAAATAGTCATTCATATTAACCCCACGTCAGATAAAGCCTGCGATAATTGCTCTGCTTGTAGCGGTTTATGTAAAAAGCGAAATGCCCCAAGTCGATCGACTAATTTTTTAGCTTCGGGTTGAATATCCGCGCTAATCACAATAACAACTGTTTTAGCATGATGTTCCTGTAAATAGCTTAGGACACCAAATCCGTCCAGTTCGGGCATAGTTAAATCCAAAAAAAGCACTTCTGCTTTGCCTGCTTCAACCGCTTCAATTGCCTCTTTGCCATTTTTGGCTTCGGTGATTTCAACATCCCAATCAACAGGGAGTGCACGCCTAACTACTTTTCTTGACATCATCGAATCATCTGCAATGGTTACAGGTATAGGCATTATAATCTCCAGGTTGTCTCATTTGTCCTTTAGATTATGATGTAGTCTTACAGAAAGTCAAAATTTAATAGAGTATTTTTTATAAACAGTGGTGTTAATTCATTTTAGTTGACATAATCAGCAGAAGACAAATAAGACACAACTTTCCATTAACAAATTAAGCATCTATTACTATTGAGGTTTTTATGAAAGGTATCATTTTTAACGTACTTGAAGACATGATAGTTGAACAATGTGGTATGGGTGTATGGAATGACTTAATGGAAAAACATGCGCCTGCGGACAGAGTATATGTTTCGGCTATCAACTATCCAGAAAATGAGTTATTTGCCATCGCCACAGAAGTCTCCGAGATTTTAGGTATTCCTTTACAAGATGTCATAAAAGCCTTTGGCCAATTTTTATTTTCAGGCTTGGCTGCAAACCATACTGCCGTTGTTGAACGTTTCACAGACTTTACGTCACTCGTTATGGGCATTCATAATATCATCCACGTAGAAGTGAATAAGCTTTACGATGAGCCCTCATTACCTACCATCATGTCGACAATGATCGATGACCATAATATTGAACTCAAATACTATTCTCCGCGTAAATTATGTTTTTGTGCTGAAGGGCTTATCTTTGGTGCAGCTGATTATTATCATCAAAATATTAGCATCAAACATGACACCTGCATGCATCAAGGTGCTGAACAGTGCATCTTAAATATAGAGTTAAAAAATGATTGATAAATCTAACCCATATTACATTGCCTACCATCGAGAAAAGAAAGCCCGAGTTGAAGTTGAGCAATTGTTAGAAGATTACACTAGACAAGTGTATGAAAAAAATATGTTGTTAGAACAGCAGATTAAACAAATTAAAAATCAGCAGCAGTCACTGATACAACAAGAGAAATTAGCCTTATTGGGGACTCTCGCTGCTGGTGTAGCTCATGAAATCAATAACCCATTAGCGTTTGTGATCAGTAATGTCACCACATTAAACAGTTATGTGAACGACTTAATTGAGGTAATCCCTAAAGAACAGTTAAGTCAAAGTGACCAAAATACTATCCATTTTATTACAGAAGACTTACCAGAGCTTATCACCGATAACGATCAAGGTTTTTTTCGCATTAAAGATATTGTTAAAAACCTGCTGTTCTTTGCCAGAACAGACTCCGAAGAATTAACAGAAATTGATTTGTCTGGTGCCATTGATATGGCAGTCAAGTTATTAGGCCCAAAACTAAAAAATATTCAAGTTAAACAAGAACTTTGCAAGGTACCTAAAATTCGATTTAATTCAGGAGAGCTTAACCAAGTGCTGGTCAATATCTTGGTTAATGCCATTCAAGCCTGTGAACAGTCAGCAAATAATAGCGCGATTATCACCATCAAACTGGCGCAGCATGACGGTATGATTCAACTCAATATTATCGATAATGGTTGTGGTATGTCTCCTGAAGTGCAACAAAGAATGTTTGATGCTTTTTATACTAACAAGCCTGTAGGCACTGGCACTGGTATAGGAATGTCGATTGTGTTGCAGATATTAAAACAACACAATGCGACGATTGATGTACAGTCTGAATTAGACAAAGGTACCATCATAAAAATTGGCTTTAATTTATCTGCACCTATATAGAAAATAAATTATAAATAAGTACTTAGCCAATATTTTTATTAAAAAAATCAACAGTCCGCTGCCATGCTAATTCTGCATTAATTTCATCATATCTGCTGGTCGAATCATTATGAAATCCGTGATGGGCTTTTTTATACATGTGCATGGTATAGGGTACCTTAAATGCTTTTAAATCTTGCTCGTACTCGGGCCAAGTATTGTTAACCCTTTCATCTAACTCGCCTAATTGAATTAATAATGGCGCTTTAATATTTTGTCTTAATTCTTTTGCTGCTGGAGTGCCATAAAATGGAACACCGGCTTGAATCAAATTTGAATCAACTGCCGCGAGATAATTAACAATATAGCCGCCAAAACAAAATCCCACCGCACCTAAGTTACCATTACTGCGTTGATGCGATTTTAAAAACTGGGTGGCCGCAACAAAGTCTTGTTCAATTTTACTGCGGTCTAATGATTGCTGCATTGCCCGGCCTTCATCATCATTACCGGGATAACCGCCTAGTGAAAAAAGTGCATCAGGAGCAAAAGCAATAAACCCCGCTTTCGCTAAACGGCGAGCAACATCTTCAATATATGGATTTAAACCACGATTTTCATGAACGACTAATACAACGGGCAATAACCCTGTTTTACTTGTGGGCTCGACTAAATAGCCCTGGCCTTTGCCATAACCCAAAGGAGAATCAAATTGAGTGTAAGTGGCTTTAATGTCGGCATCATTAAATGACACTTGCTCTGCTAGCGCATAATTAGGCAATAATGCCGAAGTCAGCACACTCATTGAATAACCTAATGCCACTAACGAGCCTAATTTAGTCATAAATGTCCGACGGTCCATGCCACCATGAGCATAGGAGTCATACCAATCAAAGGCTTGTTGCGGAATATTATCGACGGATTTGTGCTGCATAAGTTCCCTCTTCTGATCAAATGTAATTACGCTAATTGATGGTTATTAATATTAGTTGATAACAGTTAATGTTACCTGAAGATAATGTATTCACCATCGTCAGCCGATTTTATACGCTTAATTAGCCGCTTAAGGTCAACTGATTTGGTGCGCCTAATTATCACAATTTAAGACTCTATCAATTGTGATGAGTCATGGTTGAGCTGGCTGATATCGCTTAAGCGTATGTGATGGATTTTCTCCAAAGAGTTGAGTGTAATCTTTGGTAAATTGGCCAGCATGCCAAAAGCCCCAATTGGCCGCAATCACCGAAATAGGCGTATCTTGGTCGGGTTGTTTCAGCTGACGCCTCACATTATTTAAGCGTGTAAGACGCAAAAAGCGCAATGGATTAATGCCTAAAATACTCTCAAAACTATACTGCAAGGTTCTTCGGCTCACAAAAGTAAGCTCACAAAGCTGGGTTATCGTCACCGCTTGTTGAGGATAATCATGCAAGAATTCTTTTACTTTCTCTACCACGGCTAAACGATGTTGATAGCTAGGCGCCACCACTTGTTTTGATGATTCCTGGGTTAATAAATTCAGCGCTAAAGTGCTTAACATATCTTGCTGTAACGCAGTATGTAAGCCTAATTCACCTTGGTTAATCAGTGATTCAATCATAAAACGGGTTTGGTTAAGTTGCATTGGATTAGTACTTAATCGCTCCGCCCCTTGCGACGTTAAACTCTTAAGTGACAAACCTTGTATCTCAGCCATAGTAAATAAGATCTGTTTATTAATAACCAAACCATAAATAGTAAACTGTTCTGGGGTCATTAACTCAAAATCACAATCACTGCTACGACACATAAACTGATGAGTATCAACTGGTAAACCATTGATTTTACTTTGGTCTGAAAAACGTGGAATGCCTAACCAGATTGATTCAGGCGCGATATTGCATTGCTGTCTTAGTGCACGCTGAGTAAATTCTTTAAATAAATGCGCCTCAGGATAGTCAAGCCCTTCTATACAACCATAAAAACTGCCGTTACTGACTTGATCATAAACTTGCTGCCATTGAGTTAAATTATGCGCCTGCTCATCAATATCGTTGGTTGTGACCACGCTCTTTTGTGGTGCGCACTGATTAATATGGTGCTCCATCTGTCACGTCCTCTTGATATAACACTGTTAACCCAAACTCTAACCCTGAAGAAAAAGCACTTTATCTAGCTGAAATTAATCACAAAAAATGACTTTGCCAAAACTTGATAGCCACTTGGTACGATTTAAGCTCGTGTAAACTTATAAATTAATTGATTAACGATTACAGGAGCAAAACCTGTACCAAAGTTCAATCGTTAACCTCGAGGTCATTAATGAGTCAATCGTATCGCTACACCTTAGGTAGCCAAACATATCAATTTCGACATCTTGCAGACCTAATGGCTAAAGCAACGCCACAGCGATCCGGTGATCGCTTAGCCGGAGTGATGGCTCAATCAGCGAAAGAACGAGCTGTTGCGCAAATGACACTTGCAGATGTGCCATTAAAAACCTTCCTTAACGAAGCGCTTATTCCATATGAAACAGACGAAGTTACACGATTAATTTTAGACGAACATGACACTCGTGCATTTGCTTATATTAGCCATTTAACGGTTGGCGATTTTCGTAACTGGCTACTTAGCGACTACGTAACACCACAGGTTTTAGCCGCAGTAAAAATGGGCATCACACCTGAAATGGCAGCGGCTGTGAGCAAAATTATGCGTAATCAAGATCTTATTCTTGTGGCTAAAAAATGTCATGTCACTAGCGCATTTAGAAATACCATTGGCTTGCCCGGTCATTTATCGACCCGCTTGCAACCTAACCACCCTACCGATGATGTCAATGGGATTGCAGCTTCAATACTTGACGGTTTGTTGTATGGCAATGGCGATGCTGTGATTGGCATTAATCCAGCAACAGACAACGTAGCGCAAGCCATAAAACTAATGAAATTGATGGATGACGTGATCCAAAAATATGACATTCCAACACAGAGCTGCGTCTTAACCCACGTCACTAACACCATTGAATGTATAGAAGCCGGCGCACCGGTTGATTTGGTGTTTCAATCAATTGGTGGCACCGAAGCCACAAACAGCAGTTTTGGGTTTAATTTAAATACCTTAGCAGAAGCACAAGATGCAGCATTAAGTCTAAAGCGTGGCACCGTTGGCAATAACGTAATGTATTTTGAAACCGGCCAAGGCAGCTCGTTGTCTGCTAATGCTCACCATGGGTTAGATCAACAAACCTGCGAAGCTAGAGCCTATGCTGTCGCGCGCAAGTTTAATCCGCTACTGGTGAATACAGTGGTTGGCTTTATTGGTCCTGAATATTTATTTGATGGTAAAGAAATTACTCGGGCCGGATTAGAAGATCATTTTTGCGCAAAACTACTTGGTGTACCTATGGGGTGTGATGTGTGTTACACCAACCATGCCGAAGCCGATCAAAACGATATGGATAATCTTCTCACCTTATTGGGGGTTGCCGGTTGCTCGTTTGTGATGGGGATACCAGGTTCAGACGACATCATGCTGAATTATCAAACCACTTCTTTTCATGATGCTTTATATGTTCGTCGTGTATTGGGCTCTCGCCCAGCGCCAGAATTTGAACACTGGTTAAGCAAAATGAACATTATGAAAAATTCGGCAGATTTTGTGTTGTCCAACACTGTACCCAATGCATTTGCTAAACCACTGTATGCACTACAAGGAGACTATTAATGGACTCCAATTGTGTAGATAAACAGAACAACCTTGTCGATTCAATTCAATCACATCATCAACATGGCAATGTAGTCTCCAATCCATGGCGCGACCTTCGCCGTTTTACTGATGCACGAATTGGCCTTGGTAGAGCCGGAATTAGCTTGCCCACATCAGAGTTATTAGCGTTCCAATTATCACACGCGCAAGCTCGCGACGCGGTGAATTTACCGCTAAATATCGATGCTCTGGCAATTGATCTAAGCAATATCTTATTACTGGATAATGTGACTTATCCTATGACAGTTAACAGTCAGGTTGATGATCGTATCACCTATTTACAAAGACCTGACCTTGGCAGAAAACTTGCTGAAAGCGGCCGCAAAACCTTACTACATCACATGAACAGTCAAGGTCAAGCTGCCGACACTCAATACGACCTTGCCATAGTAGTGGTCGATGGTTTGTCATCATTAGCGGTACAAAACAACGCCAAGCCATTTATCAACGAATTATTAAGTCAACTGCATCTGCAACATTCTGGATGGAATATCGCCCCCATCACCATAGTAGAACAAGGTCGAGTTGCCATAGGTGATGATATTGGCCAGCTGTTAAATGCCCAAGTGGTGATGGTGCTTATCGGCGAACGCCCGGGACTCAGCTCACCAGACAGTCTTGGCTTATATCTCACTTGGGCGCCTAAAACGGGGCTTAATGATGCCTGCAGAAATTGTATTTCAAACATTCGCCCTGCTGGCTTGCCTTATACCGAAGCAGCCAAACGGGCTGTTTACCTATTAACACAAGCTAAAAAACTCAAACTAACAGGAGTGAATTTAAAAGATCGCACTCAAGACGATGTGATTGAACACCAACAACAAACTCAAAACTTTTTAATTGCTGAATAACCCTAAATAAATTCTACATAAAAATGTAAATACCACCGGAGAAACAATCATGTCTGAAAACAACAAAGAGTATCTTGCCAAAAGGCAACTTAAAAGCGGTACCGCTGGATGGGTTTTATTGGCAGGATTAGGCGTGTCGTACGTTATTTCTGGTGATTTCGCAGGTTGGAACTTCGGCATAGCCGAAGCTGGCTGGGGAGGATTTGCCATTGCAGCTGTACTGATGGCAATCATGTATTTAGCGTTAGTCTTGTCCTTAGCGGAAATGTCAGCAGCAATACCCGCTGCAGGTGGCGGCTATAGCTTTGCTCGCCAAGCAATGGGACCGGCTGGAGGATATTTAACCGGACTGGCGGTGTTAATCGAGTATGCTCTAGCCCCTGCTGCTATTGTTATTTTTATTGGCTCTGCGGTACAGGAGTTACTGGGATTTAACGGCCCTTGGGTGTATGCACTGTTTTATATCGTCTTTGTCGGTATTCATCTCGCGGGTGTTGGAGAAGCACTAAAAGTCATGATGGTGATCAGTGGTTTAGCTGTTGTAGCCATTATTGCCACTGCAGTGGTGTTGATTGGCAACTTTGATGCTACCCGACTTTATGATGTTGCTGTTACTGATGCAGCAGGTGCTAGTGAGTTTTTACCATTAGGATGGTACGGTGTTTGGGCTGCTCTGCCCTTTGCCATGTGGTTATTTTTAGCTGTAGAAGGTGTTCCATTAGCAGCAGAAGAAGCCAAAGATCCGGCCAAAGATGTGCCTAAAGGTATTATTGGTGCAATGATATTTTTATTGTTTACTGCGCTGCTGGTTGTAGTATTAGTCCCTGGCGCTGGCGGTGCTGCGGCTATGGGAGCAAGTGCTGTACCACTCGTTGATGCATTAAATGTGACCGGTAATCATACCTTAGCGACTATGGTAAATATTTTAGGTTTAGCAGGTCTAGTAGCCTCATTTTTCTCAATTATTTATGGTTATAGCCGTTTGGTATTTGCGTTGTCACGTGCAGGCTATATTCCGCGTTCACTGTCAATTACAACCTCGCGCAAAGTCCCTGCCCGCGCATTAATAGTCCCGGCAATATTCGGTTTTATTGCATCACTCAGCGGCGAAGGTGATTTATTGCTTGCTATGGCCGTTGTGGGCGCAACAGTATCTTATGCATTAATGGCATTAAGCCATATATTATTACGCATAAAACAGCCTGAATTAGTCCGTCCATACAAAACACCGGGTGGTGTCGTAACATCAGGTATTGCATTAGTCCTGTCTTTAATAGCATTAACCGGAGTGTATGCGTTTGACCCACGGGCATTCTTATTCACAATAGGTTTATTTGTCATTGGCGCTGCATACTACTTTGGCTACAGCTCAACTAGGTTGGTAGCAAAAAATGCTGATGAAGAGTTTGCGATGTTGGCTGCGGCTGAATCAGAACTAGTCATGGAAAACTAATCAAACAACGCTTAATGCGATCTGGTTGTGATAACAGATCGCATAATATCAAAAACGTATTCCTCATCTAACCAATATAATTAATTAATTTAATGCTCAACTCTAACGATCTCGAGTTAAATTTTGCACTAGCCATGCTGTCAGTTCAGACACATTAATGCAGGGTGCATTTACAAGCATTTTGTAAGATTAGCACTATGGTTAACTGAACGGCCACAACGCTGGAATCAAACTCAGAAGAGTATCGCCAGCAAGAAATCTCACTGCACAGCTGAGGCGTACGTCCTTCCCAAGCTATCGCCTACTGTAGATAAACAATATAAACCTGTTCCATAAAGTAGCAAAAATACCAACAACTACTCGCCTCCAGCAGCATAAAGTAGCCATGATCAGTAATCACAGTCCACTGGTCATTAGCCATTAATCATTAATCATTAATGCCACTATTGTCATGAACTCATTTCCTTGCTTGCTCAGAAACCGATTATTGCTATCTTTCGTCCAAACGCTTAGCGCAGACGATGGGTCAGTGCTTCAATATGTTCTGGACCAATCCCACAACAACCGCCAATGAGTGATGCCCCCACGGCACGCCAGCGTTCTGCCCATGTTAGATAATCAAGTGGCCCAAGATCGTTACGGATCTCATCTAAACCATCATTGGCCGTAGCATCTTTTGCTTGCGGAGGAAAAGCATTCGCATAAGCCCCCAATCGGATGTCATTTCGGCCAAGCTTAACCAGACAGTCAGAGGCTACCTTTAGTGCAGCCTCAATGACTTCAGGCTGACAACAATTAAACAAAATGGCATCTACACCTACTTCTATCAGTCTCTCTATGGCATACACCACGGATTCACCAGATCGTAATCTAGGTTCATTTGTGACTATTTCATCCTCAAGCGTAAAAGCGACCCAAAACGGTTTACCGTCATTTGGCAGTAACCTTTTAATCGCAAGCGGTTCAGCGATAAGGCTCACTGTTTCGACCAGCCACAGATCCACATTGGGTGACATTGCTCGTATCAGCGGAGTAGCGAGCTCACTGACTTTATCAGCATCGAACAAATCGGCCCGATATGAGCCAAACAATGGCGGCAATGAGCCCGCAACTAACACAGAACTCCCCTGCTCGTCGGCCACATCGCGTGCCAACTTACTCGCAAGCGCGGCCAATGTTTCCCCTTCTGCTGCAAAACGCTCGGATCCAATATGAAACGGCACCAAGGCATAACTATTGGTTGTAATAACTCGAGCGCCACTATCGACATAAGCACGGTGCACTTGAGCCACTGTTTGTGGTGCTTCTATTAAAGCCAGAGCGGACCATTCAGGTTGACGAAATGGAGCACCTCGGCTTGCCAATTCGCGTCCCATACCGCCATCAAGCACCCATAATTCCTGCTTATCCATTGTTAATGACTCCATAATATTAAGATGTCTCTACAAATCTTTATCCCGAGTGATGCTGAAATAGATCTCAATGGCACAGTCGAGTACACGAATAAATCCACCAAAAAATCAGACGTCCAGATGGCTAAAGTGTAAAGGTATAAATGGGATACTGCAATCAACCATACCGAAACTATTAAATAACTTTGTTATTGATATCGACTCATTCTAAAAGCCTAAACGAGGTATTAAATCGATATTAAATACGGCTTAGCTTACCTAAACAACACCATTAAATCGTGTCCAATATTGATTAACCTGAGCTCAGGATAACAAATCAATGACCGCAGCAGCTTAGATGAATGATGCTTGAATAGAATTGGATAATTTAAATCGGTATAAAAACTATCAAATAAAGTGTGAAGTACAACCAGATAGCATTACTCACATAGGTTGTTGGAAATGTCATGATGAAATTGTTAGCAGTAAGATGAGTCTTTATTTGGACATTTTGTCGATGTTTAAATTAGTAAAGCTCAATAGTCTAATGTCGATTAGCACGACTGAGCGAGATACATATTAATGCTGACTAGTAGCGCTCTATTCGATTGTTAAAGCGTATTTATGATAAACATCATCAACGTTCATCGGTTTTGAAAAATAATACCCTTGCGCCACATCGCATTGATATTCAATCAAAAAATCTAATTGTTCTTGTAATTCTACCCCCTCAGCCGTGACGCATTTACCTAATGAGTGAGCCATGCTTATCACCGCTTTTACCACGGCTTGATCTTCGGCTGAATGAATCAGATTGGAGATAAATGACTGATCAATTTTTAACATGTTGGCAGGTAGTGATTTAAGATAAGCAAGTGACGAATAGCCGGTACCAAAGTCGTCGATAGCGACATGAATATCAGCTTCGATCAGTTTCTGTAAAATCTCGATTGATTGCTCAGGAATGGCCATCAATGCGGTTTCAGTGATTTCAAACTTAAGCCACTTAGGTTCGGCGCCAGTATCTGTAATAACAGCCAGTAAATCGTCAGCTATATTTATATTTATCAGTTCTAGTGCTGACAAGTTAACTGAGACCCTCTTAAAGTCAAAACCTTGCTCATGCCATTTCACTAACTGTTGGCATACCGTTTTGAGCATCCAACGACTTAATTCAAAGATTAAACCAGTATTTTCGGCAATAGGGATAAATTCCGCCGGAGAGATAAGCCCAAAGTCTGGATGGTCCCAACGCATCAACGCTTCAAATCCACCTAGGCCTTGGCTTGGTAAAAGGATTAAAGGCTGATATACCGCAAACAATTGATAATGTTCAATAACAGGTTCAGCTAACGCTTTACGTAACCCCTGCTCAATAATGAGACGGCGTTTATTATGTATCGCTTGTTGTTTGTTACAAAATGCCACCCCAAACGGTCTTTTTTTCGCTTCATACAAGGCTGAATCAGCTTGGCTTAATATCGCTTCAGCATCTTGGCCATCTTCAGGAAAAAGACTAATACCCACACGGCAACCTAAAATAATGGTTTGTTCTAAAAACTCAAAATGTTGTTGAAACACTTCAACTAATTCTGTCGCAATGGCATTCGCTTCATCGGCGGCTTTATTGGGTAATGCAATACAAAATTTATCACCGCCAAAACGTGATACTGTGAAGGTTCCATTTAGCGTAGTACTAATGCGTGTAGCCGCCTGCTGTAAAATATAGTCGCCAGCACTATGTCCAAAGTTATCATTAATAATTTTAAAACGAGTAAGATCTAAAAATAGTAATGCCAGTGGCTGTTGATTTTGCAGACATGTTTGAATATTTTCGTCGAGTAAAATCTTAAAAAAGTAACGGTTAATTAAGCCCGTTAAGTCGTCATAGTGCGACAGCTGATACAACATATCTTGTTGCTGTTTACGCGATGTCACATCGTGGGCAATACCTTCGCAACCAATGCATTTACCTTCATCATACATAGGTCGTTCAAGCACCTCAAAGGTATGAATAACGCCATTCGCATCAAATATTTCTATCTCAAATGGCGCTAATTTCTCTCCATTAATAATGCGCTGGATATATCCTGAGATCAGTTGGTTTTTCGGATTGTCAGTTAACAATTTATAATAATATTCGCCAAATCCAGTAATAGTGAGCCCTAAAATATGAGTCACAGAAGGGCTGACATATTGTATAAAACCATCGGTATCGTGCTGATAAAAAATGTATTCATCTTCTAACGACTCAACCAAACCACGGTATCTATTTTCGCTAATGGTAAGCTGAAGCGTCCGTTCCAAGACGTTTTGTTCAAGATTATTTTTTAATTCGTTTAATGCCATATTGGCATTTGCAGTATTAATATTCGCAATGATTAAGGCTTGATTATTCCGTCTAGCTTGCAAAATCCACACACTAAGCAACAAAATTAATACACCTGCCACCGCCGCAAACTCAATCAAATCTTGGTAATCTTTCGGCAGCGTAATGTTTGCCCCCCAAGCTTCATTAATGGCAATTTTTTCAGCAGAGCTCAACGAGCTCAACCCTTTCTGCATAATACTGGCTAAAATAGGAAAGTCTTGTCTGACTGCAATGGATTCATTAGCATTGTTTTTTTCGTAAAAAGCGAAGAATTTCAAATCAGAAAATGAGTACTTTAACTGGTAATAATTTGCTGCAGCAAAAAAGGTGATTGCAGCATCGGCTTGATTAGCCTGCACAGCTTCCATTGCTTCACGCATGTTATCAACCACAAATGGCGTTACGCTGGGAAACTCTTTAATAAGTTTATCGGAATATTGATAATCCTTCACTATCGCAATGGTTTTATTAGCAATATCACTGCGGTTATGAATTTGATGGTTATTTTTTTTACCAATAATCACCAGCGATTTATAAACAATTGGACTAGTGAACAAAAATTGGTTTTCGCGCTCAGGAGTGTTGACCATGGTTAACACCATATCAATCTCTTTTTGCTGCAGATTTTTGATGACATCCGGCCAGCGATGTTCATCATTTATGACAAACTCTATGCCTAACTTTTGCCCAATCAACAACAAAGTATCAACTGCCATTCCAACAATTTGATCGTTTTCATTGATATAAGTATAAGGAGGGAAATAACCATCCACACCCACACGGATTGGTTGATGTTCGCTCAGCCATTGTTGCTCATGTTCATTAAGGGTTATTGGCCTAACAGCGGTCATCTCGACAACATCAGCACGTGTAAAGTTAGCGAATGACAGCAATAACAATATACAAAAAAAGACGTTTGCATACGCATAGGGTTTATTTGGCATTATTATTTTATTCCTGGTGCTTATATAGCCAATGCTAAAACTAACACCGGTAAAATGTAATGAATTAATGAACTGCTTAGAGGATCGTACCATATTTAAAATAATAACGAGCAGACTTAAGCATTAAGTAAATCTTTTCAGTCACTTAGCTATAAATAACGCGAGTTTTTAATCAACATTTCTAATCAGTTTAATGAATCTATTTATACAAAAAAGATTATCAATATACAAACTTTAATGAGTATTTTATTCAATAATCTTTAGTAAACTGCATGTTTGCGATCAGGTACTAAAGCAGGCTTTGTAAGCCCCGCTAGGGAGTGTAAACGGTCAGCCAACCATTCGTTGTACTGTTATCGGTGTGATACTTGCGATAGACAAACTGCGTCGTCGGTAACTGCTCCTGCGTTACTCTATCTCCTGCATCCATGCAGTCGTCGGTAACTGCTCCTGCGTTACTCTAGCTCCTGCATCCATGCAGTCGTCGTTTAGGACTGCTATTAGTGTTTTGCCTTGAGGTTTACCCGTTATCGCTAAGTAATAACAGCACAGTCGATTATTGACTCAAGCTTAACTCACTAAACGACAACGACATCTTGCCTAATCCTTGATATTCAATCTGCAGTGGTTTATCCATGTCGACTTTAAGCACACCGCAATATGAACCAGTAATAATGGCCTGCCCGGCAGTAATCTCAACGCCGCGAGCGGTTAAAAAGTTCACTAACCAGTACAAAGGTGATGCAGGTAAATGGCACGGATGACATCCGTCATAGGTATTGGTAGTGTGTTGTTGAGTGACCAATATTTGAATTTTGCTAGCCATTAATGCCTTAGCTTTGTCAATTTCAGGGCCTAAATACAACCCCTGGTTACTGAGTCCGTCAGCCAATTTTTCAACAAATGTGGCTGGATAATCTCGGCTAAATCGTTGTTGAATTAACTCCAATGCCATATGAGTAGCGCTAATTTGCTGATTAATTTCGGCTTCAGAGTAATGACGATGAGCCTCAAAAGTTTGACCAACAACAAAAGCGATTTCAGGCTCAATCAGGGCTAGCTGCGCCGATGATAAAATGGCGCAATCATGTTGATTAACAATGGCATCCGCCAAAATAGGTGCAACAATCAAATCGCCATTGTCACGCGGCGTTAAACATTTCCAGCCAGTAACATTATGCTGATTCAAAGCAATCATCGCAACTTGGATTTCAAGTGCCGTTTCAATACTGTTTATATGCTGTTCAGGTAGTAAATTCGACAGTGGCTTAACACAATGCCTCTGTGAAAAGAGATGTTTGGCAATGTCGTTTATATTCGTTTGTTGAACCATTACGGTTTCCTATTGCGATAGTGAGTTCTTTAACAAGCGAAGTTTTAGTCGCGAGTAAGTGATTATTATAAATACATCTTCGGTTAGTATTAACGCCACACATTATTCACAGCTGTATCGATGTTAGTGGCGTTAATGCTAGTCGCGTTAAAGATAGTGGCGTTAGCGTTAGTTGCGTTAATGTTAGTGGCGTTTCAGCTGATGACACCGCACAAACAACCGCAGTATCAAAGCTAGCATAAAGTAACGCTCACGTTATCCAGCTTTGCGTTGCTTTAATTGTGCTTTAGTTTGCTCAAACCACTGATAAACAATCTCGCGTGTTTGCTCCGATGGCATTGAATTAGATGCGCCTCTAATCTGGTCGATTTCGCACATCAGCGGCTCGGTTTTAGTGATTTTGATGCCAATAGTCATTCGCTCAGGCTTAGCCATTTTAAACGCACAATAATGTCCGTTGGCAATACTTTGATGATAAATAGCAATACAGTGACCTTGTTCGCGACCTTCTGCGACGAGCTCATCATAACGGCTAATAGGCTTAATTTGGCCATTGGCTGTAAGCAATTGAGGATAGGCGAAATCAGCATTTTGCGGACGAGTTTTAACAAGCTCCATTTCATTGCGTTCAACCACCCAGCGATCATGTAACTGGCGTAAATCACTAATCGACGACAATTGACTAACCCGTTGCAGCGGATCGAAAATCCCTAATGTTATTCCCATGTGTAACGTGTCATTAAGGTACGCCATTAATTGGCTGCGACCTTGTTGCTGATTAAACGCCAAATCGAGCCCGAGCGGAGTGCCAGTAAAAAATGGGTACATGTGATCAACACTCAAAGCATTTAAGTTAATCTGTTGATAATGTTTAAACCGACTAAAGTGACAAAAACGGACATCTAACTGACGTTTAACATGCAGTAAATCGGCTTCTCGTTGATAGGTTAAGGTTAACTTATCAATAAACTTAAGCGCTGCTTTACTGCTGTGATAGCCTAATGCCGATAGAATTTGGCGCTGTCCAAGTAAGCAAAATGCCAACGCTTGTTGGTTATCGACACTGCATTGCTCGCAAATAAGCAATAACAGCACCGGTCTGCTGAGTAATATTTGTAATGCGGGTTCACAATTAGCAGCCAACCACAGCATTTGGTATTGATGCTCAGCAAAGGGCGCGGTTATCTTCAATAAATGTGCCGGAATAGACGTCAACCAGGCTTGACCTACATCGGTTTGAGTCACTAAATCAAGTCCTAGCCCTAACCCGCCTTCAAGTTGCTCATTAGATTGATGATTAAACGTTCTAAAACCAGCTAAGCCATTATGCCAGCCATGTAATTCAACATCATAATCAAAACCCAAATCACGGATAGGGATGGTTAATGCAGCGGTCATGTCGACTCCTAAAACAACCAAATCAATAATGTAGCTGATATTGAAACTAATATGGCATCAGTTTCTATTGCAAACGATTCAACCGCGCAGATATCAGCCAATTTACTCAGTTCAATGCTTTCCTAGCCCAGCGTTAACGCCATTGTCTGCTATATAAGCAGATTATAAATCGACAACTTAGCACTAACCTGTATAATCCGCGGCCTATTTACTTACATATACTCATGTCTGTCTTATTCACACGTGGCTGTTGTCTTGCCTATTGTTGATAAATATTCAGTAGTACACAGTTGGAACATTGCTTTGATTTCTACCGCTAATATCACCATGCAGTTTGGCCCTGAGCCATTATTTGAAAACATCTCGGCTCAATTTGGTCACGGTAACCGTTACGGTTTAATCGGCGCAAATGGCTGTGGTAAATCCACGTTCATGAAAATTTTGAGTGGTGCTTTGGCTCCAACATCAGGAAACGTGTCGATTACACCAGGCTTTAAAGTCGGTACGCTTAGTCAAGATCAATTCGCGTTTGAACAATATAGTGTTGTCGACGCAGTGATCATGGGTGATGTCGGACTGTGGAAAGTCAAACAAGAACGCGACAGCATTTACGCCAAAGCAGAAATGACCGACGAAGACGGCATGCGAGTAGGCGACCTAGAAAGTCAGTTCGCTGAAATGGACGGCTACACAGCTGAAAGTCGTGCGGGTGAAATTCTGCTAGAAGCCGGTATTGAAGAATCATTTCACTTTGGTTTAATGCAACAGGTTGCTCCAGGTTGGAAACTGCGCGTGCTATTAGCACAAGCTTTATTCGCTAACCCAGACATTTTGTTACTCGACGAACCTACCAACAACTTGGATATTCATACCATTAGTTGGTTGGCCACAGAGCTAAACAAACGTAAATGCACCATGATCATCATTTCGCACGACAGACACTTCTTAAACTCTGTTTGTACCCACATGGCTGATATCGATTACGGCGAATTACGTGTTTACCCAGGTAATTACGAATATTTCTTAGCTCAATCAGGCTTAATTCGCGAGCAACTGTTAGCGGGCAATGCCAAGAAAAGTGCTGAAATTGACGAGCTGCAAGACTTCGTTAACCGTTTTGGTGCTAACGCATCTAAAGCAAAACAAGCTAGCTCACGCGCTAAAAAGATGGACAAAATTAAGTTAGATGATGTTAAGTCATCTAGCCGTATTACCCCATCAATTCGTTTTGCAGAAAGCAAAAAGCTGCATCGCCAAGCACTCGTGCTTGAAGAATTGTCTCACGGATTCGACGAAGTGTTATTCGAACACGGCGATCTTATTCTTGAAGCGGGTTCTAAACTGGCGATTATTGGCGAAAACGGTGTGGGTAAAACTACCCTATTACGCTGCTTAGTGAATCAATTACAACACAATCATGGCCGTATTAAATGGTCTGAAAATGCTGCAATTGGTTACTGCCCGCAAGACAGCACCGCTGATTTTGATAATGACATGACTTTATTTGATTGGATGTCATTATGGCGCACACCAAAGCACAATGATTTAATGGTTCGCGGCATGTTAGGTCGTCTATTATTTTCTGATGACGACGCCAACAAAAAAGTCCGCAACTGTTCAGGTGGTGAGAAAAATCGCTTGTTATTCGGTAAGTTAATGATGATGGATATTAACGTACTGGTAATGGACGAGCCAACCAACCACATGGACATGGAAGCGATTGAAGCGCTAAACCAAGCCTTGAAATTATTTGAAGGCACATTGATATTTGTCAGCCATGACCGTGAGTTTGTGTCATCTTTGGCAACACGCATTATTGATGTAAAAGGCAAAAGATTGATAAACTTCCAAGGTACATTTGATGAATACCTTGCAAGCCAAGCTGAAGCAGAAGCCAGAGGCTAACATCTTTTTTGGGCATGTATTACTCAATGTCCATTAACGGATAACATCGTTAAAGTAAGGTCTTCATGTTGCATAATGTTGCAATGACGAAGACCTTTTTTGTTTAATTCATCATAGAGATGAAAGCTAAGCAGTTAGCAAAGCAATACAAAGGGCTGTTTGAGCGACGTTTGTTATCCCGAGTTCAGGTTATTTATATTCGAAAAGCCTAATCAATAGTAATCCGTTGCAGATACACGTAAAATCGACCTGTAAAATTAATAACCAACGACATAAAATAGCGAAAATATCATGAATAGAAAAATCGAATTATTGGCACCCGGTGGAGATGTCGATGCGATCAAAGCTGCGATTATAGCCGGTGCAAATGCCGTTTATTGTGGCCTAGATACCTTCAACGCCCGTAACCGAGCGGCCAACCTGTCATTCGATGACTTAATTGGTGTTATCGCGCTTGCTCACCAATATCAGTGTGAAGTGTTTCTCACCATGAACATCGTTATTTTAGAAAACGAAGTTCCGACATTGGTTAAATTGCTCAATCAGTTAGTGAATACGGGTATCGACGGCATTATTGTCCAGGATTTAGGCCTGTTTAATCTAGTGACTAAACATTTTCCAAGCCTAGCAATTCACGCTTCTACCCAGCTGACAACTCATAACGAAGGTCAAATTGGCTTCTTAGCCAAAATCGGTGCCACTCGTGTCAATTTATCTCGCGAGCTAAACCTTGGCGAAATTAAAAGCCTTACCACCCTCGCCCACGATCACGAAGTGCTTACCGAAGTTTTTGTTCACGGCGCATTATGTATTGCCTTCTCGGGTCAATGTTATTCAAGCTCAGTGAGTGTTGGTAATTCTGGCAACCGTGGCCGCTGCAGCCAGGCATGTCGTGATGAATACGAAGTCACAGCAGCCGGTAACAAGTTTCCGCTTAACTTAAAAGACAACTCAGCTTACTTTGATTTACCAGAATTAGTTGATGCAGGTGTCGACTCGCTCAAAATTGAAGGCCGCATTAAAGGTGCACAATATGTCCATACCGTGGTGGACAGCTGGCGCAAACAGATCGACAAATTTATCGAAACAGGCAAGCTATTAGCCGATGACTCGAACTTACATAAAGTGTTCAACCGTGATTTTACCAACTCGTTTTTAAAGGGTAACCTCACCAAAGACATGTTTATCGATAATCCACGCGATAACAGCTTTAAACATGCTAACGACAAAAGTAACGCGATATCAGTGGTTCAAATTCAAGAAGCCCAACAAACACTGTCGTCAGAAAAAGACGCCATTGTGCAATTGGTAGCCGAAAAAATTAATCACCTGAGCATTGCCAAGCCTACGCTAGCACTGGCATTTTCTGGTCAAGTCAATCAACCATTGTCGGTCACTGTGACCACGCCAGATCAACACTTTGTGATTGAATCATCTATCTCTCTAACCCAAGCAACAGAATCACGGGTTGATGAAGCCGCAATTGAAAAACGCTTTAAAAGCTTAAAAGGCAGTGGTTACTTGTTACAAGCGTTTAATTATGACGGCTTGCAGGCTGATTTAAGCTTACCGTTTAGCCAGTTAACTCAGCTTAAAAACCAACTGTTATTACAGCTAACACAAAGAGAATACATAGGCGCAGTAACCTTACCCAAGTTACCTAAACATCCTAAAGTGACCGACACACCGACATTGTCTTTGCTTATTAGTGATGAAAAAGACGTCAACTTGTGTGATGTTACCGATGCCGATATTTACTTTAAGCTGCCAGAAAGCTTTAAGAAAAACGACAACAAGTATATTGATATCTTTTTACGTAACCCAAGGTTAATTCCGTGGTTTCCGGCTGTGCTTATCGGCAAAGATTACATCGAAGCGGTAAGAGTGTTAGAAGTAGTAAAGCCTAAGCGTATTGTCACAAATAACACTGGCGTTGCGTTTAAAGCCTATGAAATGGACATCGAGTGGATTGCGGGGCCGTTTTTAAACACCACTAACTCTTATGCCTTGTTAACATTACAAGAGCAATTGAATTGTGCTGGTGCGTTTATTTCGAACGAGATCAATCGTAACCAAATTAAAAACATCGCCAGACCAGAAAACTTCAAACTGCTTTACAGCATCTATCACCCTATTTTGATGATGACCAGCAGACAATGCTTTTTCCAACAAACGGTAGGCTGTAATAAGCCCAGCATTGAAGACGGTTGCATGCTCAAGTGTGAAAAAGCCACTACCATCACTAATGTGAAAGGTATTTCGTTTGCAGTAGACAAACAAAAAGGCGGTTACCCGAGCATCTATAACCACGAGCAGTTTTTAAACATCGAAGCCGTTGAAGATCTATCACACTTATTTGATGAGTTCTTTATCGACCTCACCAACATAGGATCTGGCTCAAAAGCGGAAATCGATAAAACTCAGCTGGTTGCCCACTTCGAAAACGTCCTTAAAGGCGTCACCGAATCTAAAGTAGAGCTAAATCAACTTGTGACCATTTCTACTAACGCCCAGTATCAGCAAGGTTTGTAATTAAATTTGTTAATGACTCAATCAATCGAATATGTAAATGGTTAACTCAATAACCTCAACTCGTGATAGAGATGAGAATATAGTTACTCTGTATTGATTGTCCATCATAGAAACAACAAGGGTCGCATTAGTGCGACCCTTGTTGTTTCTGAAGTGATCCACGGTTAATTCCGACAGAAACACTTTTTATCGACATTAATTTCAAGCTAACATATTGGCAAGCTATCTCGCGAAAAACCTCTAGCAACCTTCTAAAAGTGGCTACTTTGATGTGTTAACCACAGTAATGACAACAACCACCGACCACTTGTAATACCAATATGTAAGCCTACCTTACCAATATTTATCTCTAAATCTGACTCTGTAAAACCTGTATTCATCGCATATAAGCCTTATATCGACCGCATCAAGTGAAGAATCTCTGTTTTAAACGCGATAGTCACAAGCCAGAGTATGACTGCATTGTAGAATAATGGCTTACAAGTAACTCTCATCAACATAAAGATTAGTGCGATTAATTTTGGTAAGACAAATAAAATTATTTGGTAATGATCAATTGCAATTGTTGGTAACGTGTTATATAAATGTATCTGTTGATTAAAACAACAACATTGGTAATACCAAATCAAAAAATTTCTTTGGGGGGAATTATGAAGTTGAATAAAATAAGCGCCATGTTCAGTGGCGCAAAAAACAAAGCCAACAATATAACCATTTTTGGCGCGACTTTAACAGCCATGTTAACGATGCCAGCATTTGCAGCAGAACCTGTAGCACAAACTGAAGCGGAAAAAGTTAATACAAGTGAAATTGAAGTTATAGCCGTTCGAGGTATATTTGGCAGCTTAAAAGCCGCTAACTTACTTAAACGTACTGACGAACGTATTGTCGATGTTATCGTTGCTGAAGATATTGGTAAATTACCTGACAACAACATTGCCGAAGCATTGCAACGCATAACAGGTGTTTCTATTGAATCTGATTTTGGTGTCGGTGAATCTGTCACTATCCGTGGTGTATCAGAAAACCTTATTCTGCTCAATGGCCGCTCAACAGCAGGCCCAGGACGTGGCGGTATTAGTTTAGATGACTTCCCTGCTAGTTTCTTAAAAACAGTTGAAGTGATTAAATCTCCAACGCCTGAAATGATTGAAGGTGCTTTAGGTGGCACAGTTAACATGCAAACAGTACGCCCATTAGAACTTAGTGAGCCGCTAATTGCGATTACCCTCGACGGTGAATACGCAGACAAAACTGAAAATGTTGCACCTAACTTTACCGCCGCAATCGGTAATAGCTGGGATTTAGGTGATGCCGGTACCTTCGGTGCTGCAGCTAACGTATCGTACCAAGACCGTGAATTACGTCGTGACGAGTATTTTAACAAGGTTGATTTACAAGACGATATCGATTTAGACGGTGATGGCACTGTTGATGTATCTGGTGGCCCTAACGGAAAATACCTTCGTAGAACAGAAAGTACAGTAGAACAAAAAACAGAACAACGTGAACGTACAGCATTTGGTTTATCACTACAGTGGGCGCCAACCAGCGAAGATCTTAATTTCTACGTTGACATGAACTCGACAAAACTGGATGGCGGCCAAGCGGCTTATTCAATTCTCGATGTTGGTGGTTCCGTAATGCCAAGAAGTGATTCCTACTACGATGGTAATGGACAACTGCAAAATTACGACCTAAGTGGCGTATTGGTTATTCCTAAAACCTGGAGTGACTTTACAACATCAGAAACAACTTCTCATGCTATTGGTGGTGAGTGGAATATTACTGATAACATCGAAATCTCAGGCGAATATTCAATCTCGAAATCAGAAGAACGTCAAACAGCTTCTGAATTTAACTTACGTCCAATTGAACGCACAGACCCTACCCTTGATTTAGTGACACATACCAGCACAGCAAGCATGACTAATGGTAGTGGCATTCCATCTTATGTCTTTGAAGACACAGGTATGTTAACTAATCCAGACAACTTGGTATTCCGTGAGTTTTACCACAAAACATTAGACACAGATAACGAAGAACAAGCATTACGCTTTGACTTTAAAATCCATGATGTAGGTGTAGATTTTATCTCTGCAATAAAAACGGGTGTTCGTTTTACCGATAGAGATTACAGTTCAAATCGCTTTGATCTTAAACCTAACGGAACCACGCTTAAAGATGCTTATAAAAAAGCTAAAAACGCAGACGGTTTATACAGCCCAACCTGGATTGATAATCCAATTATCAGCGACAGCTTTACCACTATCAATGCCAGTAACTCGTTCGACCAAACCGGTATTGCGGGTCAAAACGACTTACTAACATACAACGTGTATGACGCTGAAAAGCTGCAAGATGCTCAAGCAACCTATTTGTTAGCTCAGCAAATGCTAGCAGGTACCACTTATGCAATGAACGGTACTTTAGCTGACAACATGGTTGAAGACACTGGCGCCTATAAGTTCATCAACGAAAAGACTCGTGCTATCTATGCACAGTTTCATTTAGATTTTGATGACATTACTGCAGTGGTTGGTGGGCGTTATATTCAAACAGAATTAGAATCAAGCATTGTCGATTCTGTAGACAGTAACGGTAACAAAATCCTCAATACTGGTAGTAACGATTATTCAGACTTTTTACCTAGCTTGAATGTCACTTATACTTTATCAGAAGAAACCTTAATGCGTTTTGCGGCTGCTAAAGTGATGCGCCGTGCTGATTTTGATGAATTAAGTCCCGCATTATCAATCGATAACTCTTTAGTTACCGGTACTCAAGGTTCGTACCAGTTAGAACCGTATCGTGTTACTCAATATGACCTTTCTGTAGAACATTACTTCGGCGACGGTGGTTTACTTTCTGCGGCAATTTTCTATAAAGACGTTAACTCGTTCACCCAAACCGACAGCAGCTGTTTAGCTGACTCAAGTACGATAAGCGGACAAAATACCACGCAGTGGAACAATATTTGTTTACTTAACACCGCGGGTCAAAGCCAAGGTGACATTGTTAATGCGACTCAAGATCAAGGTTTAGCCTATGTTGATGCTCAAAAAGCCGCAGGTCGCACGGGTATCGTCATCGACACTGATGTGAATGGTGGTAGCGGTGAAGTCAGAGGTTTGGAGTTAGGTTACCAGCAACAGTTCAGCTTTTTACCCGGCATTTGGGCAGGTTTAGGTGTTAACGCAAACTATACCTATGCAGATAGTGAGCAACCCGATGGCAATCCATTACTGAATATTTCTAAGCACACCGCTAACACTCAAGTTTACTGGGAAGGTGAAGAAGTTCAGTTACGTTTAGCCTACAACTGGCGTGACCGTTATTTAGACGACCAAAGCACCAAGCGTGTACAAACTGTTGGCGCTTTAGGTTATAACGTTTTCAACCAGAATGACCCTTCTGCTGACAACTACGACCCTACCGTGGGTAACAGCTACCGAGAAGATAGAGGCCAACTTGATTTTTCAGTTAGCTGGGATATCAACGAAAACTTCACTGTTGTAGCCAATGCGGTAAACCTAACGGGTGAACCAATTGTTTATACTACTGAGCTAGATTCTATCTGGGCTTACAGTGAAGCAGACCGTCGCTACACTCTTGGTGTTCGAGCTAAGTTTTAATCAACTGATGTCTTAAAGTAGAGCCTATCAAATTGATAGGCTCTACCATTAACGACAACAATATTATTGACCGTCACTACAAACGATATTAGAGCGTTAAATGGATCTGACACTAGCAGCGGCTTAACGCGTTACGTATGTGCAGGGTCATATAAACGATTTATTAGTTGATAAAAATGTCGAATTACAAATAGCGATACCTTGCTACCACACCATCATTAATTCTAGTTTTAGTTAACAACCAACAACGCCATCCTTACCAATCACATTTTTGGTATAACATTGGTAAGATAATTGGTTGACAACAATCTTAGTATTACTTACAATTTTGTAATACCACTTGATAACCAATTCAAGCAAGAGTAAGCATCATTGTTACCGATATTTTCAGTGCGGCAATATTAAATGATAAATAATGAGTCGTTTTTGAAGAGTAAACAGGAATACACCATTTGAAAGGACATTAACCCACTCAATTGGCTTATAGCAATCCTGAACTCAAGATGGCTCTTTATACAAATTACATAGCGCACTGGCACATTCTGTGAGCTGAATAAAATTGAAATACGCATTTACCAATATATTTAGGAGTTAGACATGACAAAACCAGTCATCGGTTTTATCGGCCTTGGCCTTATGGGCGGCAACATGGTTGAGAACTTACAAAACAGAGGTTACCAGCTAAATGTAATGGACCTTAACAAAGAAGCGGTTGCTACATGTGTTGCTCGCGGTGCAAAAACCGTAACAACAGCAAAAGAACTTGCTGCATCTAGCGACATCGTAATGCTGTGCTTAACCACATCTGCCGTAGTTGAAAAACTGGTTTATGGTGACGATGGTATCTTAGCGGGTATTAAAGAAGGTTCTGTACTGGTTGATTTTGGTACATCAATTCCTTCATCTACGCGTAAAATTGGTGCAGACCTTGCAGCAAAAGGCGCAGGTATGATTGATGCCCCACTCGGCCGAACTCCTGCTCACGCTAAAGACGGTTTACTAAACATCATGGCAGCTGGCGATCTTGAGACCTTTAATAAGGTTAAGCCAGTATTAGACGAGCAAGGCGAAAACGTATTCCATTTAGGTGCATTAGGCGCAGGTCACACGACTAAGCTAATCAACAACTTTATGGGTATGACTACCGTTTGTGCTATGTCTCAAGCCTTTGCTGTTGCAGATCTTGCTGGTGTTGACCGTGCGCAACTGTTCGACATCATGTCAGCGGGTCCATCTAACTCACCGTTCATGAAATTCTGTAAAAACTATGCAGTAGACGGTGTAAGCGATTTAGGCTTCTCTATTGCTAACGCTAACAAAGATCTTGGCTACTTCTTAAAAATGGTAGAAGACTTAGGCACAGAATCTAAAATTGCTGAAGGTTCATCTGCTAATCTACAAGCTGCATTTGACGCGGGTTTAGGTAACGGCAATGTACCTGAGATATTTGACTACTTTGTAAAACTAGCCAAGTAATTCATAAAGCTGAGTGAATAAAACCTTTTCATCTGTGACGATTGCAGATGAAAAGGTCTATATCAAAACTAAAGCCAGCTTAAACTAAAGCCAAAACTAAAACTAAAACTAAAACTAAAACTAAAACTAAAACTAAAACTAAAACTAAAACTAAAACTATCATTAAGACTCTACATTACCCTTCGCTACACAACCTTTCACTCCAGCACTTTTAACTTCACCACTTTTAACCACACCACTCTTCACTACACTTCTGCTCATTAAAAAAGTCACTCTGTATAAAGTCACTCTGTATAAAGTCACTCGGTATAAGTGTTATTACCGCTGCCAATGCCTGCTACGATTACCGCTAACGTCTACAGTATCGATTCAATACTCATCAACGCTTCGACTTTATGTTCCGCGTAACACCAATGCATGCTGGTTAAACATAATATAATCGCAGACTTCAATATCCATGAGTGCATCAAAACACCAACTGATTTGCCAGACGATTACAGCCATCACTTCTTCTGTATTGATATTATTTAACAATGGATCAGGACCATTGCCTCTCTCGAGTCATGTATGTCGACAACGGTTGTTTCAAATCACACTCAGATTAAGTCACACTCAGATTAAGTCACCATTTTATTATTATCACTAGTGGTCAATACTAGCTGGTTGCTTTGAATAAAATGTTGTCGAAATGTGTTGCCAAATCCACACTTATGTAGCGGTAGATTAAACTCACGATATTGTTTTTTCGTTAAACTGATAAGGGTAATCTAACAAAAAACCGAGCGCCACAGCCGGGTTCGGAGCGATAGTCAATGCTTCCGTTCATTGCTTCAACAAGCTCCTTACAAAGGGCTAAGCCTAAACCCGTGCCTCCTTTCACTTTAGAGCTGCTTGCATCTGCTTGCGAAAACTTTGCAAATATTTTGCTCTTAAAATCTTCAGGGATTCCGGCTCCTTGGTCTTGTACAGCAATTTCAATTTCATCATAAGTGACAGTCGCAGACAATATTACACTCCCCGATTCGGGAGAAAATTTAACCGCATTGGATAGGAAATTAGTCAGAATTTGTAACAGACGATGCTCATCAACATATACAAACAATTCATCTATTTGCTTATCTACATGTAACGCCAAAGTGATTTTATGCAGGTCGGCGTATGGTTGATGATCATTGATAGCTCTTTGTAAAAGTGGAACTACATTTAATCGTTTCATTTCAAACAACATTTTACCAGCTGCCAGTTTTTCAATATCTAATAAGTCATTGATCAAACGACTAAGCTGCTTGCAGTTACTGCTCGCAATCTCAACCAACTTCTCCGCTTTTGTAGGTAGTGTGACCAACTTACCAGACTGCAATAAACTTAATGCGCCATAAATTGATGTTAACGGAGTGCGAAGCTCATGACTCACGGTTGAAATGAATTCATCTTTAATTTTCTGTAATGTCATCCGCTCGGTAATATCTTGCATAGAACCTATCATTATCTTATCCGGATTCTGATCTTCGGCAACCAGCTGTCCTAATTCATGTACCCAGCGAACATCCCCATTAGGGCGGATGATTCGGTAAACTTCGTTAACAATACCTGTCGAACGAGTCTGCTGCTCATTTTTAAGCACTTTATCGATATCGTCAGGATGAACAGCATTTTTAAACAATGTAGAACTCGGCACCACATCTTCAGCGTTAAACCCAAAAATTTGATAAATAATAGGTGACCACCAAAATGTTCCATGCTCAAGCGATGCATGCCAATAACCAATTTTGGCTTGCTCACTCGCTAAATCAAGGCTTTGCTGAGTAACATTCAGCTGAAGATTGAGATCCTCAAGTTTGAGATAGTATTCTTTAGTTTGGGTAATATCATGAATATAGCCATGCCATAACGTACTACCATCTGGCATCCTTTCCGGTGTTGCTCTGCCTAATAACCATATTATCGATTTGTCATCCCGGTAAACACGATATTCCTGTTCCCATATAGTCAGTTGTTGGCTAGAGACTTCAATACTCTGAACAACTGCAGGAACATCTTCAGGATAAATTGTAGAAAATGCATTGGAAGCATCTGTAAGAACATCTTCCGGTTTAACACCATAAATATCTTCGATTCCAGAGCTAGCATATGGGAATGCGCTACGTCCGTCTGGCCACACCTGATACTGATAAACCACACCCGGAAGCTGCTGTGTCAGTTTGTACAATTGGTCTTGCAGTTTTTTTTCTTTGCTAACATCCATAACAAAACCGTCAAGGTGTTGAACGACACCGTTGCTGTCATATTCAGCAGCGCCGCGTTCTTCTACCCATATAACAGATCCATTTTTATGCAAAAGACGGCAATTAAATACCCAACTAGAATGACTAAGCACAGCTTTTTCGATGACTTCAAATACCAATGCCCTGTCATCAGGATGAACCATACTAACAATACTGCGCTGACCGTTATTGATAAAATCGCTGGCAGGATAGCCTGTAAGTGCATAAATATGTTCACTCATATACAGCATGGTCCAATGTTCATCATGCAGACATCGGTAAGTCATTCCCGGTATATTGGCAACCAAGGTCTTAAACTGATCTCGGCTTTGTAATAATGCTAAGTTACTATTATTTTCTTTGGTGATATCAGCATGTGTGCCATACATCATCAATGGCTTACCATCTGCGGTATAAGAAACGACTTTGCCTCGATCATGCGCCCATACAAAATGACCATCTTTGTGCTTCATTCTGCATTTAACGTCATAAAATGGAATTAAGCCATTGAGGTGATCATCTAAAGCTGCATCTGAATAGTCTAGATCATCGGGATGTATCATGGATAACCAAGTATCAATGGTAATGGGTTCTAGCTCGGCAAGCGTATAACCGATAATCTCAGCCCAACGTTCGTTGCAATGGGTTTCACCCGTTTGAATATTCCACTGCCAAGTACCGATCCTCGTTCCGTCAAGCACCGACCTGTACATTTGCTCGCTTGCCACTAATTGCTCATGTGCTTGATCTTGTAATCTATCAATAATTTCTTGTTCAATACTTTTAGCAAAACCGTATGCAATATCTCGTTCTTTGTCAGTGAACTGGCGAGGTTTGCTATCAATAAAGCAAAGTGTGCCAATTTTTTCACCATTACACACTAAAGGCACACCAGCATAAAATCGAATAAACGGCGCAGATACAACTAATGGATTGTCTGCAAACCGACTATCAAGCAGAGCATCAGCAACTTCAAAAATACCATCGCCTAAAATGGTATGGCCACAAAATGAAATATCTCTGCTTGTCGCGCATGCATCTAAACCTTGTTTCGACTTAAACCATTGGCGATTGGAGTCTACCAATGAAATAAGCACAATTTCCGTGCCTAAACAAAGTTGAGCTAAATGCGTTAAACGATCAAAACGTTCTTCTGGGCCCGTATCTAACAGCCCAGTATTATTTAGCGCGGTAAGTCTTTCTGTCTCGGAAATAGGAAATACAGGAGTTTGCATAAGTTACTCTTGATTGTGGATTTCTTGAGAGATTAAGCAAGCTTGATAAATAGATTCTAACCTATCACCTAGACTCATAGCATCGAAGGGTTTTTCAATCACAGCAACGGCACCAACATCCAAATATTCTTGTTTTTCAGACTCCTGAATCCTCGCGGTCATAAAAACAGCTGGAATGTTTAAACAATTTGGTTTTTTACGAATTTCAATCAGCGTTTGTATACCATCCATACCCGGCATCATGGCGTCTAACAATATTAAATCTGGTGCGAAAGCCTCCACTTGGCTAATGGCCTCATGTCCGCCATCACAAGCCAACAGGGTAAATCCAGATATATCAACGAGAGCCATTTCAACAATGATTCGAATCGACTCATCATCCTCTACGTGTAAAATTTTATCTAATTGCATGCCGACTCCAGTTTGATTGGCGTAAACCCCAAATATGTCGAATTTTATCGACTAATATTGCATTATAATTATTGTTGAAGCAAACTAAGCTATTGATTAACAATAAATCCTAACTTTTTATGACGATAGGACATCCATTGGAACTCAATAATACAGTAAACTGCTGTTATCTTTTCTATAGTGTACTTAGAAAGTCATCATGGTCCGAGAGTCATACATATGAAATCTACTAAAATTACTGCTCAGCAGCAGCCCCTTGATGTAATGAATAAACATGACATTAATAATTTTAGATCAGAACCTGATAATAAGGAGCTAGAAAGTTTACTTAAGCCTTTTGGTGTTAATGAAAAGTTTTATCGGCGTTTACTAAAGGTTTTTGAAGCAAATCTGGATCAGCAACTGAATAATCTAGAACAGATGATCTTGCAAAACAACACCAATGAGATATTGGTCATTGTTCATACCCTTAAAGGGACTTCTGGGACAGCTGGCTTAACATCAATCTATCAAGCCTTATGTGCCTGGGAGATAAAACTCAAGGACGCGAATAGTTCAAATGCTTTTGAGATACTTTGTGTCGAACTGGCGCCCCAGTTACATTCAGTGACACAAGCTGAACTATCAAGAATCCATGCTTTATTAGCAGAAAAAGACGTTGAAACACAACACCTAACAGTTGATTATTCAATCCCAGAGCTCACCGCGATGCTCGCAGAACTGAAACAACACCTCGAAAATAACAATCTAGAAGCGGTGAATATCATCCTAAACCTTCAAAATATGTTGGCTAATAATTTATTGGTTAAGCATGAATTAGCAGTGCTATATGATGCAGTAGAAATATTAGATTTCGACAATGCACTTGTTGCATTATCTTCATTATCCAACAAGTTGTAATAGCCATTTAGCCGTTACCGGATTATAAAAGCAGATTTATCTTTGATGCCACTAGGCAAATATTAAACAAAAAGTGTTATTCCATTAATATACCATCCTGCACAAAGGGTCCATTGCTGCTAAATAAGTGACTACTAAATAAGTTGCGGCCAAATATATACCTTGGCAACTTTTAGTCAGCCCACTATCGACGTATAATGTTCGCGAACTCTTTAAACGTTAGGCATTAATGAAAAATAACATAGAGATAGTCGATCTGCTGCGTGAACGCATTCCGTCATTTGAATGTAAGCCAGGTTGTCACGATTGTTGTGGTCCAGTAACCACATCTTCAGAAGAAATGGCACGCCTCCCCTTTAAAACTAACGCCCAACATGAAGCCGCATTAAAAGAGTGGAACTGCGTATACTTAGGTCCAAATGGTTGCGAGGTTTATGAAGAGCGCCCATTGATATGTCGTGTTTTTGGTACAACACCACGTATGCCTTGCCCTGAGCACCGTCGACCGGAAGTGATGATTGACACAAAAACTGAGGCGCAGATCCATCACTATATCGCCAACACCCGCCAAGTACTGGTTTGACATTTAATCTGTAGTAAATACTGCAGTGATAGAACCTGCCAGAACAGATAATATTTATGTCTGGTAAGGCGGCATAGGAATACCAGTCAATGCATTAACAAGGCATGCCAACGACACACGCACAATGATTATGCTGATATAAAGGCATTTTCGTATTTACGAAAATGCCAGCATAAGACTAAATGTTAGATGAGCTTAAAACTCACCATTCGCGACAGTACCATTTGTCACTTCAATATCTTGTAAATCAGCATGTAAAAAGAAAGGACTTTCTACATCATCAAGTGTATTTTTTACATCTGGATCATCGTACTGTGCAACACAGGTGTAACCCAGACTATAATTACCCGCTACCACAAAACCAAACTCATAGCCTTGGCCTATCACTTGATTGTTTTGATCTAAAATAGCGTTAACTCTTGCAGAAGCAATAGGCGCAGCTTCTGGAGCAACGACGGCATCAATATTAAAATCAGCCATATTTTCTAATAGCGCAGTATCTTGATATAAATAAACCGCATGGCTAAATGCACTTCCGCCAGCGGCAACTTCACATTGAGTCATCATGTCAGCAGGAATACTTCCCTCAATCGCACCAACTTCAGAAATGTTATGTAACTGCACCGACGTAGGTTTTAAAGTCCAGTAGTCTTTATTGCCATGGGGGTCTTGTAATCCACTAGACAGATCAAACTCAGCAACAAAGCTATTTGTGCCTGCTGCAATCGTAAATGCCTTATTAAAAAATAGCCGTCCAGTATCGGTATCCGTTGCACCGACTCCGCCACATGAACCATTACTGTTTGTCGTTAAACCAAATAAATTATCGTCATTGGTTATGACATATGAACTGTCCGCATTCGGGGTTTCACTTCTTTGCATATAAATACACATTTGGTATTCACCAACAGGAATACTTTGCCCACTCACAAGTGTGTCAACTGCTTGCCCTTGAAATTCAAGTAAATTAACTTGTTTCAAAGCACCATCATCTGACACATCAAACGAAATACTCCCCGAGTCATTTTTTAACACAACTTGTTTAAAAGCGATCGTCACGTCTTTGGCATCACTTGGGTTATCTGATACACCTAAACTAAATACCCCCATTTGAGGAGAGTCTGTTTTATCGTCACTCCCCCCACAAGCTACCAGTAAAGTCGATATCGAGACGGCAAGTAACGTATTAAGCTTTTTCATAATAAACCTCATTAATCGTGCATTTTTTACTGTTTGTTTTACAACTGTAAAAAGTATTGATCACTAAATAAATCATGTTCGATTTTTATACAATCAAAACTCAATAACCCTGTAAGTATTCAATTCAGCAATATGGGCTGTTTACTGAGCTCTATAACAAAGCTCAGTAAACAATTAAATTATTATATTTTTTTGATAAATAAAAATTAACGACAATTTAACACCCATTTCACTTCAAAAAATATGATATTAAACGATATTTAATCAATCTCACAACCATCCCACAGTTCCATCTAGCCAGCTTGAGCAATACACGTTATTGTTGTCCCAAATGAACGTACACGATGGATTTTGATTGTTTACCTATAATATCAACGGTAAAGCCAGCCGCTTTTTCACTTACGCAGATCTCATTAATTGTGGTGCAACCGCGCTCGAACATAATATTGAAAACCTGCCATTACAACCTGACACCTGGCGCGCCCTGAGTTTATTGGCCACTCAAATACTGGACCCAATTGTCGACAAATTTGGCCCATTGCGTTTAACTTATGGTTTTTGTTCACCCGAGCTTGTTAGAAAAATAGCTAAAAATCGTAATCCGCATATTGCCCCAAAGCTTGATCAACATTGCTCGCACGAACTCAATCAAAATCAAAAAATCATCTGCGACCGCCTAGGTGCCGCCTGTGACTTTACCCTAGTAAGCAGCAACAATGGCCAACCGATTGATATGCAGCAAGTTGCACTATGGATGTGTGAAAACCTGAAATTTGATCGCCTGTACTACTACGGTAAAAACCGACCAATACACATCAGCATTGGCCCGCAAATGAATCAGTTTATACAAACCATGAAAACCAATGCCGACACCGGCCATCGCGTACCGTCTAAAAAAGGCCGTGATGAAACGGCAATCGCGGTGATCCAGCAAGTTGATTACTGATTGTAATAGGTTATAAAATCACACTGAAGCATTCAGACTTAAGCATTCATATTTAAACGATTTAAATTATAGGGTTAACCATGTCTACTATTGCGTTTTATGATCAACATTCGCATGATTTTTTCGAGTCGACTGTGAATGCTGATGTCAGCGAATTGTATCAAGCCTTTGTCGCACAACTCCCTGCTAACGCACGTGTATTAGATGCTGGTTGTGGTTCTGGTCGTGACAGTAAAGCCTTTATTCAATTGGGCTTCAATGTTACCGCCATTGATGCCAGTGCCGAATTAGCCAAAGCGGCATCTGATTATATTGGCCAACATGTCACGGTTTGTACCTTTGATGAAATAGACACATCGCTTCAGTTTGACGGCATTTGGGCTTGTGCATCTCTGCTTCATGTTGAAGCAAGCGCTCTACCCAACACTTTTGAAATTTTGGCTAACAGTTTGGTTAATGGTGGCGTATTCTATTGTTCATTTAAATATGGTGATCAGGAGCGAATTCATAACGGTCGGTTTTTTACCGATGCTAATGAGTCACTATTAGAACAGTGGATTCAACAAACAGGTTTCATGATTAAACAGACTTGGGTGACTACAGATGTGCGCTCGGGTCGTGAAAACGAAAAATGGCTCAATGCCATCCTCATAAAGACGTTAAAATAGAGATATAAAAATGAAGCTAGCAGACGGACCTGTATTAACCAGCGGTGGTTTGGATGACCCTTTTTTACCAAAATTAACGCAAGCCATTAACCGTGCTACTAGCATTGAAATGTCGGTGTCGTTTATTCAACAATCTGGGCTAGATTTAATTTTTGATGCTTTATCCGATGCATTAGAACGCGATGCTAGCATTTCAATTATCACCTCCGACTATCTTTTGATTACCGACCCAGTCGCATTGCGACACTTAATGATTTTGCAATCTCGTGGTGCAAAAACCAAAATATTTACCTGTAATAGCAATCAAAGCTTTCATATGAAAAGCTATATTTTCGTCCAGCAACAAATAGGATTAGCAGATATCGGGAGCGCTTTTATTGGCTCAAATAACATCAGTAAAGCTGCATTCACACACGCATTTGAATGGTGCTTGCGCCATGACTTATTGCCGAATCAAGATCCTAAAGAGTTTAACCATATCCGCCAACAATTCTTGAATATTTTCAATCATTCGCAGGCAATCGATCTAAGTGATACCTTCATCAACGACTATGCCCAAAAACGTAAATTGTGTAAACCACCTTTAGCTATTGTTCATGAAACAGAGCCAGAAGAACCTGTACCTAATTCTGCCCAAGCAGAAGCCTTAATTGCATTAGCGGATACACGTTTAGCTAAGCAATCCAAGGGACTGGTTGTATTAGCCACAGGCATGGGTAAAACATGGTTAGCTGCATTTGATGTATTGCAATTCAACGCTAAAAAAGTGCTATTTGTTGCTCATAGAGAAGAGATATTAATTCAAGCAGAACGGACTTTTAGAACCTTATTACCTCAAAGTACAACTGGCCACTTTAATGCCAAAACTAAAGTCATTGATGCTGACATTGTATTTGCATCGATTCAAACATTAGGCAAACCGGAATATCTTAATAAACTAGATCAAGCTCACTTCGACTACGTCATTGTTGATGAGTTTCATCATGCTGGCGCCGTCAGTTATCGGTTATTACTCAACCACTTTACCCCGCAATTTTTACTCGTTTAACGGCCACGCCAGAGCGCACGGATCAAGCTGATATTCTATCGTTATGTGATAATAATTTGGTGTTTGAAAAAAACATAATCGACGGAATTGAATCGGGCATTCTGGTACCATTTCATTACCAAGGTATTAAAGACGAGACGGTCGATTACCGAGAACTTCCGTGGCGCAATGGTAAGTTTGATCCGCAACAATTAATGAATCTATTTGCTACACAGAAGCGTGCTAAACACGTGTTTGGCCATTGGAAAACCCACAAGCAGCAACGCACCTTAGCATTTTGCGTCTCTAAAGCTCATGCCGACTTTATGGCCCAATGGTTTTCTGCTCGAGGTATTAAAGCGGTGTCGGTGCATAGCTGCTCAGAAGTTAGACGCGGCGAAGCACTTAGCCAATTAAAATCGGGTGAAATAGAAGTGATATTTTCAGTCGATTTGTTCAATGAAGGTACTGATTTACCCTCAATAGACACTATCTTAATCTTACGTCCGACTGAATCTAAAATTCTATTTTTGCAACAGTTAGGCCGTGGGTTGCGGACATCTGCTGAAACCAATAAAACCTTTGTCTCGGTTATCGATTTCATCGGTAATCACATCAGCTTTTTAAATCGTCCAATGGCGTTATTGCAAGCAGCGAATGCCAATGAAGCGATTAAGCGTCTTAACAATCCTGAAATCGATTCTAAGTGCTTAATCAATATCGATCCCGAATTGGTCGACTTTTGGCAACAGCTAAAACTTGATTACACCAAAGCAGATCAACAATACCAATTACTCAAAGATGATTTAGGTCACCGCCCTACTGCCACTGAGTTTTATCACAGTGGTTATGTTTGGAGTAAAATGACCAAGCAAAATGGTAGTTGGTTTGAACTGGTATTAACCCAAGAACGTGAAGACAAAACATTACTGGCGTTAACGCCCTATTTGCCATTTTTGAGTCGTGGCGTTGAAAAAGCCACAATGACGAAATGCTTTAAAGCCATTTTACTCGAAGCATTTATTGAGTTAGACGGATTAAACTATCCCCCCACAATTGAAGCGGTATGCATTAAGAGTTGGCAGGTATTTAAACGTTATCCGAAATTGTGGACTCAAGATGTTAAAACCGATTTACAGCTAATCGACGCCGATTCCCCAAAATGGCGTAAGTATTGGTTAGACAACCCAATTACGTTTTTATGCAAACAAGATAAGTCAGACACACAGTCTTGGTTTGTTGTACAAGAAAATAGATTACATGCAAATGTTGATGTAAAAGTTGATGATATTGAAGTAATGTCTACCGCAATGAGCGAATTAAGCGAATTGTTGTTAGCGCGTTATAGCCAACGCCAATCAGCATCGACACTCACACCAATAAGCAAAACTGTACAATCGAATGTGGTTACACTTCCAATTGAAGTGAGTCGCGATGAACAGGCATCCCTTAGTTATTACCCAGATCTCAAAATTGCCTGCGGTCATTTTAAAACGGGTACTGACGACAATAGTGAAACACTGACGTTAAACTCGACCTTTAGTAAACTCGATCCATCGATTTTTTTTATTGCCCCTGCAAGTGGTGATTCGATGAACAGTGGTAAAAATCCCATTGAAAATGGTGACTTATTGTTACTAGAACGTATTACAGCAATTAATGCTGGTTCGATTACCGGTAAAATCATGGCGATTGAAATACGGGATGACGCAGGAGATAATCAATATTTACTACGTAAAGTGAGTAAACTCACTAATGGTCAGTATCAACTTAATGCCCATAATCCTGAGTACACACCAATACTCGCAAATGACTCAATGCAGACCTTTGCACGCTTAAAGCAGGTGTTAAATGGCTCTGATTTTATTAAATAAACCCACTTGAACCTTTGTTTAGGTCTGTCAATATTGCAGTTTGAATAATTACGATACTTAATCAAACTGCTTGTTTATAAAATCAATTTCATCATCAACCAGTGCAGGTTTTTGTTCATCTTCAAGTGGGCATGTTGTCACAATATCAACGTGTTCTAAATTGGCGCGTATTACATTAAATTCAGACTGCTTAGACAAGCAATTTAGTACATCTCGGCTAAATTCGAGCATGTATTGTTGAGACACCTTTAATCTGTTTTTTTGTGAAAGCAGTAATAACGTTGCATCACGTTTTAGCTTAGACAGTTGCTGGTCTTTTTTATCTTCATGATGTGACGCAATCACTAATAAAGAAGATATATACATTTGCTGTAACACATCATCATTTAGCTGTCTCATGGTAATTACCTCGCGGTTTTTTTACAAACCAGTATTGATCCCTTCACCGTCCGGTGCGACATAGAGCCACTCATCGTCTGCATTGTTATTGGTTGGCAAGTTAATCGTAAATGGTGGAGTGAAACGATCAAGTACATTGAAATTATCGTTGTAAGGGTCGACTACAGACTCTGCACTTAATAAGTTTATGTTAGCAACACAGTTGATTGTGCCTTGTTGTATGCCTAACCTAGTCAGTAGGTTATTGACTAATCGGTTATCAATTAAATCTAGGCCTAAGATATCGAATGTTTTCGTTATTACTGTGTATGTAATAGAGCTCACTAAATCATCATTATCTTCAAGTTGGGTACCAATTGGGCAACAAATATCCCCAACCGTAACATCTACATTTGGCGTTACCCCTGTTTGAGATAACAGACCAAACACTGTATCAACTAAAGGCTCAATCTCTGGAAGAAAACGGTCTAAAATATCCCCTTGAGACTCAGTGCCAGTAGGACAGCTTTCACATAAAGGATTATCTAGCGGTGGTTCAACATTAATGACAGACAAGCCAACTTCAACCCCGACTAAACAACTGACATCGGCTTCGGCATTATTGACCTCAAACGATTCACATGGAGTACCAGTCACAACCCGTTGCGACATATAACGCGATTGAATATCGCTAATATCAACTGGGCATTGTAACGGCGTTGAACGATATAAATGGCCAATAATACCGTCATCCGATCGGCCAATAGCATAATTGGGCCCACCTTGAAGCGCATGCAAATAACTCACGGCACCGGAAGCATCAATGTTATCAACGCCTCTATTGTCTGAGGTTTCATCGCTAATGCCTTTAATACAAGGGTTACCGGTACAGTTGGGTGAATCGTAATAAACTGGTTCACGTGAGGTAAAACGGTCATCCCTTACCCCTAAAATTGCCCGGTAGTTTTTGTGTGCAGGATCGGGCGCTAATGGTGCAACGCCGCCATCAATAAACGGTACAATTGGGGTTTCGTGCTCATTTAAACTGAGCATTTTACCTAACTTAACCCCATTACTGTCAGCAACGGTGATGTCTCTGTTTTGCTGTGCCACTTGAGATTTAACCAGCGCGTTTCTTACCGCCGATATACCCACAAAACTGCCAATAATTAAAATGGTTGTGATTAATATAAGTTCAATGGTCAGTACAAAACCAGCCTGCTTCCTTAACCTGGTTGATATGTTATTTATCATGGTGGCGGCCTCTTATAATGAATCGGCTAAAACGCTCAGCAAATCCATAAACTGAATTGCGGCGGGGAAAAAAACCAACACCAGAAACATCGGAAAACACACCAATAACATCGGCAATAATACCTCTAGTGACTTTCGATTAATTTTACTGTTCACCAATTGCTGGCGTTGCTGTTGTATTGCACTGAGTTGTGATTGCAGACAATTGATTAATGGTGAGCCAATTTGCAAACCAATGTTAATAATAGCCGCCAATTTATTCAGATTTTGCACCCCGGTTCGTTTGGCTAAATCCGCAAAAGCGCGTTGTCTATCACGACCAGACTCTAATTCTAAAGACAGCAGTAATAACTCATCTGCTAATGGGTGTTCTTTGGTTAAGCCATATTTTGCCGACAGTCTAAATGCCTGGCTTAAAGGCGTTCCTGATTGTAAATACACCACTAATAAACTGATAAAAAATTCTAATGATGCATCGATGCGCTGTTTTCTCATTTGGCGTTTTAACAGTAACCAGCCATCTAACATGAAAAAGGCAATAACACTGATCAGAATGTGAAGCCATACCGGTATTGTCGGCATAAATTCAAGTGCCATGATAACGGCTGTAATCGCTAAACTGAGTTTAATAGACCAATACAGCAACCGATTACGAAATACCGATAAACCCGCTTGTCTAATCAGGTTTGCAGGATATATGTTGTCTAATGGCAGTAAATCACCAAAAGAAGTAATGTCTTTGTCGTCGACGCGGGTGTTATGGAATAAGTAAAATAACCAACAAGTTATAACCAATAACACGCCTAGAATAAGATCGGTAAAAAGTGATGAATTCATAAGTTGGCCTTTAATACTTTACGTAACCAAAAGAAGCCAATAATTTGTAATAACAACGCAGTGCTTAAGAAGTTAGCGCCATTAGGGTGCTCTAGTAATGGTGCAAACCAATGCTGCTCCTGCGACACAAACAATGGAATAAGTGCATAAGGCATAAGCCCACAAAAGAATGCCGCATAACGTGTGCCTGACATTTGGCTATTAATAAAGTGATACTGCTGAATACGTTGGCGCATAAGCTTAGTCACGGCTTGTAACATGGCATTAAAGTCGCTGCCGGTTTGATGCCTTGCTACCAATGCTTGAGCAAATAATCGGGTGCCTTCGGTGTTGTAGCGATTGACTAATCGATTAACCGATTGGCTGGCGTCATAACCCGATGACAACCGCGTGACAATTTCTGTCAGCTCTGCTTTTAATGGCCCTTTGGCTAAACTGGCGGCGGTTGAAATAGCTTGTAATGGTGACAACCCCGCTTGTAGCGATGAATGCATAGTATCCATTGCATCTACCAGCTCAGTTTCTACCCGTTTGATGCGCCATGTGACTAAGTCATCTAATACAAAATAACTACTGATTAATATGGCTAATGCCATGATCACCGCGATGCTTTGATGTTGAGGAAACGCAGTGTGAATTGCCATATAGGCACATATTGATAGGGTTAAAATACCAATCAACACACTAATGGGCGCTAAGTTAATGTCTAATAAACGTAATTTTTGGCGTATTCCGCTAGTTAGCTTGGTTTGTGGTTCGAGCTCTTGCGGCTTAGGTTGGGCATCGGCAAACCACCAAACCCTGGCACACACAAGCATCACAGCAAATAAAATTACCAGTACAATCACTTCATACCAGGGCATAATCTACCTCCGAAAATAGCAAGTTAAGCTCGGTAACATCAAAACCTTTGGCTGCAATTTGTTCGCTTAACTGGCATTGCGTTGCACTGCAAACATGTTGGCCTACGATATGGTTATGGTCTGTTTGCGGTTGTTGTTGAAACTCAAATAGTGGTTTTACCTCCGTTATAGCTGCGGTTTGTATCACTTCACATACACTCACCACTCGGCGACTACCGTCTCTAAAACGTCTAACTTGAACAATGACTTGTATTGATGAGCTGATCATATGATCAATGGTGTCACGGCATATTGCCGCTTCTTCCATTTGGGCCAATGAGCGCAGACGATTAATCACATCTTGTGGATTATTGGCGTGCACAGTGGTTAAGCTTCCATCGTGGCCACAGTTCATGGCTTGGAGCATATCAAATACTTCACCGCCTCTGACTTCGCCAACAATAATGCGGTCAGCGCGCATTCTTAATGCCGTTTTCACTAAGTCTCGTAATGACACTTCGCCATTACCCTCGCCGTTTGTTCCACGACTTTCCAGTGGAATAACATGCGGATGATGTAGTTGCAGCTCGCCCGTTTCTTCAATGGTGATAACACGCTCGCTGTTAGGGATAAAGCCGGAAATCACATTAAGTAAGCTGGTTTTACCTGAGCCCGCACTGCCAGCAATAACAATGTTTATGCCTGCGATAACGGCTTTTTCTAAAAAGGTTAGAATGTCTTGGCTGATAAACCCACTAGACACTAATGTCTCTGCACTAATGGTTTCATGATGAAAACGGCGAATTGATACTACTGCTCCAATAGTACATAACGGTGGAATAACCGCATGTAAACGACTGCCGTCGGCCAATCTTGCATCTACCATAGGATTATTAGCATCTAACTGGCGACCTTGTGCACTCACGATTCGTTCAAGAAATCGTCTTAGGTGCGAGTCGTTATCGAACGCTTGAGTGGTTTTGCGCAGTGCTCCGTGACGCTCAACCCAAATCGAAAAAGGACCATTAATTAAAATGTCGGTAACGGCTGGGTCTAACATTAATTCAGAAATCGGCCCAAGCCCTTGTAGTTCTTCAATAACTTGCTGGATAAGGAGTGCCTTATCTGCAGTATTTAATGGCTGTTGTTGTTGCCCTGGCAATAAATCGATTAGTTGCTCAAGCTGCTGCTTAAGCTGAGTGGGTTGCTTTAAATGCAATGAGTCGTCGTTGTCCATATCATCAATTAAGCTGTTATGGAGCAGTTGCTTAAGTCGACGCATTTCATCATTGGGGATTGATGAGATGTTCAATGTTGTTGGGGAAAAAATATTATGCTCGGAATTAAACATATCTCACCTCACTGCATTGTGACTTCCATTTGTGCGGATTACTCACGTTCAATACTGACCGTTTTGCGGCTATTACCACTGTGAATAATGATGTCTCTGTGCGTTTGGGCCATGCCCAATAACGGCTGAGTGCCGTTGGCAATATCGTAGGCGCTGTGTAATACAATAGACACAATATCGCTGGCACTAATGCTGGCAAGTGGATAAACATCTCCTGGTCTAACGGCCATGACTAGCGCTAATGCGCCGTTGGATGAGCTGGCACTTTGGGCATTTAAACTGTCGATTGCCCCTTTGCTGTTATTGGTCTTTTTGGGCGGCTTGAGTACGCCGATTAATTGCACGTTGCGAGCAACGGTTCTGACACGTTTACGTCCGCGGACTAAAATATCGAATCGGTCGCCTTGATTGAGCTTGGCAAACGGCAGGCCTGTAGGTAATTGTGAAAGTGTGAATAACACCCGGCCCTCTGGTACTGCATACGATAACGATTTAACCGTGGGTAAAATGAGTTCGTTAGCAAACACCACATCACCTTTGCGTTTGGCAACATTAAGTACTTTGCCAAGTAACTGCTGTGGATTTTGTACACTTTGTTCAGAATCATCTTTATCTGTTTTTCTCCTTGTTAATACTGATGAAGTAATAGTGTCACCGGCTTTTAAATCTTGGCTTAACACTACCGCAGTGGTTGTAGATAAACGATCTACTTGACGAATACCCAGTGCAGATGCCAATACGCCGGAGGTGACGAATAGTGCAATGGCTATTGTCGTACTACCTGTGAATTTGCGTTTCATGATGCACCTCTGCGTTATGTTGTTAATCTAAAGATTAGGCGCCGATTGCCTCTGTGTGAGACAACCGACGTAGACTTAGATTAAATTAGTTATCTAAACTACCGTCAGCCTGAGAGGCCGAAGCAGCACCTGCACTAGGTGAATTTGAAATCAACACAGCAGATTCTGCGAAGTCGGTTGCAACAAACTGGAAGGTTGCACCATCACCTGCATTTACATCGACTGCATCGATAAAGCCTGAGCCACTGATTTCGGCCGTATTTTCAGCATTAATGATGCCGTCAAATGCGTAGCTTTGGTCTAATGAGCCAATCGCTTCTGCAACATCCTCTAACTCAGCCGTTACCGAATCTCGCATTGTAGTAAGTCCTACTACTAAGCCTGCTGCCATGACAGTTGATAATAAAATCAACTCAGATGTCATAACAAAACCGCCTTGCTTCTTATTGTTTTTAATCATTGATTTAATAGATTTCATAATGTTTACCTCATTTATTAACTATCATGTTCACAGCCATCAACTGTTGTACTGTGAAAGTGGGTAGAGAATTAACTTGCTCTGTTACATTAAGAGGAATCTAGATACTGCTATAAACTGCCTCTGTATAAGTAATTGCGAACAACATGCCAATATAGGATATTCATAAAATAAAATTTAAAATCGTTATTTGTCATGTACTTATGTTTTTAAAATTGATTTTGCATACAATGAGATTATCAACAGTATCGAATTGAAAATGGATATGAATTGCAGAGTGAATGGCAAAATGCGAAAAGTTGCAAATCTACTGTTAATCCAATTTTTGCGCAGTCCATTAATTCAATAGCGTGACTCATGAACACTGGTTCTGTGAGTGTTATCAGTACGGTTGTCAGTACGTTTGTATCCATGCTTAACGCCTGAATCATCAATCGGATCTACATTTACCTGTCATTAGTAATTATATTGTTAGATAACTGAGGCCCTTATTGGCGGCTATTGTCGACGGCTTTAGCTGCTCCATTGGTTCGCGGTTAGTGTTGCTGCACTTCTAAATGTTTGGCTCAAGGTGATAAGTGATTAAGGCCACTGTCATCCGTTATTACCCTGTTGCTTTTGGTGCCAGGGATATCGGCTTGGGCATATTCTCTGAATGTGATTTTTTGTAGCCTACTGCAACAGCTAAGGTGCTAATTCATTTCAACGCGGTAATCACTTAACTGATACTGAGTTGCTGAGTATATGAATGTTGAGCTGTTGAGCTGTTGAGCTGTTGAGCTGTTGAGCTGTTGAGCTGTTGAGCTGTTGAGCTGTTGAGCTGTTGAGTAAAATTTTTATAAATACTCTTACACAGAGCAAATTAATACGATATTTACTGGCTTATCGTTACCAACGGCGACGTCTTGGCTTAAGCGAATCGTTAGTCAGCTCTGTATTACAGATTAGAGCATTGGCCTAAAGCAAAAAGTCCCCATTTGGGGACTTTTACAGACTGAGTTATGACATTACAGACTACTTAACTGGACTCGACACTCGGGATGATCACTTAAATACAGCAGTCTCGACAAACTTTGTCGGTGTGCCGGCTGGTAACTCAGGGTATCGGCGTAAAAATGACACGCTTGCGACCAATTTGATTGTGCTTCGTGAATTAGTCCTAAGTGGTAACTGGTTCGCCATACTGGAGCGCCTAATCGGTCGGCGGTAGCAATCACGGCTTCGGCTTTTTCGTAACGACCTTCTAAATAATAACTTGCTGCTAATGTTGCATGCAGTTCTGGGTGATCCGGTTGTAACTGCACTTGTCGTTGTAATACGGTTCTTGCCAGGTTGATATTACCCTCTTGCATGGCCAGTTTACTGCGCAAAATGGCTACTTCAGATACTGGTTGTTGTTGCGATAACAACCTATCTAGCACCATTTGGCTATCAACATCACGACCAATTTGATGGTAAACAATCGCGGCTGTAAAACCAATTTGTTGGTGTTGTGGATAGGTCATTGATAATGCACCTAGGTCGTTCGACAAGCGTTCACAGTCACTAATAGCAGACTGATAACCTTGGCAATTAACACCATCGGTTTGATTTACATTGTATTGTTTTAACATCGCCGTTAACTGATCATCTGGTTGATATTCACGCTTAGTTTGGCTGGTACTACACGCACTGCTGACTAAGGCAACCACAATCACGGTACTGAGGCGGAAATGAGTTAAAGTCTTCATAATTAATGTCCTCTTTATAGTGACGAGTCAGCTAATGGAAATTGCATGCTTTGTAGCATTTCAGCTGATGTTTGGAATTGCCATAAGGCAACATCATGACGTGGCTCTCTTACCAGTGTTGGCGTCACAATAATAATTAACTCGCGGGCGGTATCGGCGTCAGACGATGACTCGGTTAACTTACCCAGCAACGGAACATCGTTAATACCCGGTACAAAGTCACGTGAATCGCTTATGTCACGGCTGACTAATCCACCGATGATTAATGGCTGTCCATCACGTAAGCGCGTACTGGTGGTCAGGTTTCTGACATTGAATGCACTAGTGGTTAATGATGACCCTGTGCTCGACGATATTTGTTGGGTTAACAAAGTGTCTGGTGTTGAAATACTAGGACTTAAATCTAAAGTGATTAAGTCGTTTTCGTCCACCATTGCTCGTACTTCAAGCTGGATACCAAACGATTTAAACTCGGTGCCACTAAATACCCCTTGGCTATTACCCCCATTGGCACTACTAATTCCATTGGGTGAAAATGACGTTGGCACTGGCACTTCACCACCGGCTCGGAATACGGCTTTTTCTCCTGCTAAGACGGTTAACGTCGGACGAGATAATGTGCGTGAGATACCGTCTTTTTCTAACAATGAAAACAGTAAATCAAACGCAATCTCACTGCCGCCCACTTGGAAGTTGTTCACCAGTGCGCCACCTAATACCTGCAATGCATTTTCGACTTGGCCTGAACCCAGTGCTTGATTGGTTGCGCCATCTAAACCGAAATTACCGTCGGTTTTGTTGTAGCCTTGAGTGATCAATGAAAAGTCAGGACGCCATTGGGTTAAACTACGACGATTCACTTCGTACATTTGAATCGCTACACGTACCTGGGGTAAATCACGGACTTCAATGGTCGACAACAATCTACCATTCGCCATAGACAACAACTTGGCTCTGGCAATATTTGACTTCACATTGTTACTGCTAGATTTTGCATTACCGCCTCTATTTGATGACGAATTACTGCTTACCTGTTGGCTTGAGCTGATTAACCCACCCGACTCATTGGCGATAACGGTAATGTCATTACTGCCTGCTTCTATTTTTCCAGTGATTGAATTAATACGATCTCCAGTGAAAAGGCGCGATGCTAAATTTAATACTCTAACGAGGTCAACTTGGGTTTCAACCTGACCGCCTAGTAACAAGGTGTCGGCTTGATCATCAGGCATGTCGCCTTTTTGAATACGACTCACCGTGACTGATTCACCACCTAATTGAATAATGGCCTTTTTGACTTTTTCAATCATGCTCATTGGTAATACATCAACTTGAATTAAGTTGATAATAGTGGCGTGGCCTACACTCCCCCGATTAGACTGACGCAGTTGTTGCGACGGCAGACGAATATTAGGACTTAAGTCGGCCAAAAAATCGGTAGGTGATTTCATGACTAAACTATTGTTATCGTTGATACGGTTTTTACCTGCATCTAAGTAATGACGAGCGGCAGTTTCAGCGGCTAATTTATATTTTACCGTTGGCACTCGGCCCCTAAGTACCAGAGCTGCGCGATCAGGTGCTAATGTTAGGCGAATTTTAGGGTGAATATCACTGAGCGCTTGCCTTAACACACTCAAGTCTTCTGTGACACTGAATAGAAACGTTTCAGAGGTGTCGTCGGTATACCAAACAATAAGGCTGGTACGGCCCACTTTTTTTGCCAGTGCCAGTACTTCATTTTTATCGAGTACTTCAACTTGCATAATGGCATCTTGGCCAATGGCTACGCGTGAAATGCTTTTTTTAAACACCAAACGTGAATGAGTCCACTGGACCATTTCTCGGATCATACTGGACTGGCGGCCATCTGCTGTTTCAATAAAATCTAGCCCTTTAGTGCCAGAAAATACTGACATGCTCACTAGCAACAAACAGATTGACGTTACACAGAGAGATTGTTTCATGGTTCACCCCTTAACATTTAACGCGTCATTTAAGACAGTACAATGATTAATGCAGGAAGCTGGCCACAAAATTAAAAATATATTAGTTATTTTAAAACAGTAGGTTAGATAGTTATTTATCGTTATTAAATGTTCTGACTTACATTACTCTCAAATCGATTCGCATTTTGCGACGCACTTAGGGGGATGAGCCTAGCAATTTGAATAGCTTTTCAAATGGCAAAAAAAAGTTACCGATTAAGGTAACTTTTAAAGGTTTAGAAAAGACTATTAACTCTCAGCCCAGCTTTTCATTTTTCGATAAATAGTTGATGCGCTAATGCCTAAATAAGCTGCTGCTAGTGGAATATTACCGTCACATTGGTCAATGGCTGCTTCAATGGTATTTTTCTCTACTATCCAAAGCTGAACAATATTATGTGGTGAAGGTTGTTGGGTATTAACGCTATTGGTCGAGGTTCTGGCCGTGATATTAGTGGTTGTTTGATTCGGCTGAATACCATGGTTATTTGTAGGATGGCTGTTGGTATGGCTGACGATTGAATGACCAAAATTATCTGGTAACATGCCCTGCTGTACAGTCTGACCATCATAGATCACCACGATATTTTCGATGACATTTTGCAATTCACGAATATTACCAGGCCAATCGTATTGCATAAAGGTATGCTTAACGTCAGCACTAAAGTCAGTAAATTGTTTATTATTCTCAGCCGTTTTAGACTGCAAAATATGATTTGCTAGCAATAAAATATCATCGCCACGCTCACGTAATGGCGGCAACATAACCGGGATAACATTGAGTCGATAGTACAGATCTTCACGAAAACGCCCTTCACCGACTTCTTCTGCCGGATTACGGTTCGTTGCACAAACGATGCGGACATCACTTTGTTGCAGATCGTTACTGCCCACTTTGCAAAATGTACCCGTTTGTAAAAAACGCAATAATTTTGCTTGCAAATTTAATTGCATTTCACAAATTTCATCTAAAAATAGCGTACCACCATTGGCGACTTCGACAGCACCTTTACGATCCGTTAATGCGCCACTGAATGCACCTTTAACATGACCAAAAAACTCTGACTCAAATAGCTCTGCAGGAATAGCCGCACAGTTAATGGCAATAAATGGACCTTGCTCGCGAGCACTGGCCTGATGCAAACCAAGAGCACACACTTCTTTACCTGTACCGCTTTCACCGGTTACAAACACACTGGCTTTACTGCGTGCAGCACTTTCTAATAAGCGAAATACGGTGTGCATTGATAACGATTCACCAATAAAGTTCATTCGCTCGAGCGAGGTTGCTTCTAGCTCTACAGTAATGGTTTTTATGTCTTGATGTTGTTGCTTAACAGCATTACCTACTGATGTGGTTAGGCGTTCTGAAGTAAACGGTTTTTCAATAAAGTCATAGCCACCTAGGCGCATTGCATCAACGGCAACATCGATAGAACTGTTTGAAGTGATGATAATCACTTTGGCTGAGGTGTCTTGATTATTGACGTATTTCAATACTTCTAAGCCACTAATGTCGGGTAAACAAACATCTTGCACTAATACAGCAGGCATTTTTTCTTTAATCGCTACGAGTGCAGAATAACCATCGACAAAATGTTGCGTATCAAAACCGGCCTTTTTCAATTGGCTGCAATATAACGCTCCACTAGAGAGGCTGTCTTCAACTACATATACGAGCGGTTTATTGTGTTCATTCATTACCGACCTTCCCTACTCGACTAACGAGTGAATATGCACGTTAAATACCCTGAGTGTTTCAACTAAAATAGCTATTAACTGCTGAGTTTGTGGGATAAACGCTTGGCCAATTTCTATTTGATATACCAGACAAGCACTTTTGGATAAACGTTCTGCTCCATATAATGCAGCAGTGTTCTTCAGGATGTGCGTCACGTTATTAATCTCTTGGTATTGTTGTTGCTCTACTGCCGTTTGCAGATTTAAATGCAATTGAATTAATTCTTGTTCAAATAAATTAAGCAAATGTTGATAAGTTTCAAAACCTAAATCGGACAATAAATTGTCTAAGGTACTTCGCTGCATGATTGGGCATGCTGTTATTGCTGTGGGTTCTAACATTGTTCACCTCATGGTGGTTTATATAACCACTGCGTTATAAGCATAATGAGCAAAAAGCATTAAAGTCGCGTTTTGGCTTGTCTTATAGGGTAAACGCAAGAGTTACGCCAAGATAAAGGAAACAATTTTACCGTTATTATTCAGTGAATTAATTAACCTCATATTATAAACAAAGGCTACTTAATTTACAGTCGCATATTGATTCGCATTTTGCAAATCAATATGCAGCTTCAGTATCTACAAAAATAGTTTGATCATAAACGATAAACAAAATATGTTAACTCCATAGGCTAAGGTTCTTTTCTAATGTTTGTGGTTTACCCAATAAGTAACCTTGGACGACATCGCACCCAAGCTGACTTAATATTTGCAGCTGGCTTTCTGTCTCGACGCCTTCTGCGACAATATGTAATCCAAGTCGTTGCGCCATGGCGATAACGGCGCTGCATAAAGTGAAATCCTCATTATTGTCTGCAATGCCACTGACAAAGCTGCGATCTATTTTTAGGCCGTCAATATTGAATTTTCGCAATAAACTTAATGAGGCGAACCCAGTCCCAAAATCGTCCAGCCACACTTGTACATCTTCTTGTTTAAAGGCATTAAACACTTTACAAATGGTTTGGGGATCGTGAATGAGTGCGGTTTCGGTTAATTCTAATTTAACGGCAGACGGCGGGATTTGGAGTTCGATAATAAGAGACATGAGTTGTTCATATACATTAGTATGCAGCAACTGAACTGGGGATACATTCAACGATAAACAAATGTTTTGCATGCCCTGGTTACGCATGCGCTTTAAATCTAGCAATGCTTGTTGAAATATCCAACTCCCTAGCTCTAAGATTTGTCCACTTTGCTCAGCACAAGGGATAAAGTCACTGGGCGAAATAACCCCAAACGTTGGCGAGTCACATCGAACCAATGATTCAAAGCCGACAATCCGACCTGTTTGCACTGAAATAAGCGGTTGATACACCATGCTGAAACAATGTTGTTTTAATGCCTCCTCTATAACGTCGGTAAGGTCATTCCAATTTGAGTTACTTGCATCTTCATTGATCACAGTTTGTTTTTGGGGATACATATCTGACTCCAAAACGATTAATACTTATGTGGTAATTAATAGAAAGCAAGAGTCGAGCCAAAAAAACGATTATTAATCAATCGATAAATCACTGATATATATAGCAATAACTGCAATGAAATTAGTTAAGTTATTTTAGATAGCAACTTGCCATTCTGTTTGCAAAATGCAACTCAAATTACAAAGCAAACAGATGACTACTGTAGGAATTTAGACAGGGTTTGTAAGAAGTGAACTTTGTTAATCGGTTTTGAAACATAATCGTCCATACCGGCATCCATAAAGCGTTTTTTATCCCCTTCCATAGCATTGGCGGTAAAAGCAATGATGGGCGTTTTTTTGCATAAAGAGTCTGCACGAATGAGTGTAGACGCGGTAATGCCATCCATTCTTGGCATATATATATCCATTAAAATAACGTCGTACTTTAGTTTTTTGGCCGCTTCAACGGCCTCTATTCCATCATTAACAATATCAATATTACATTGCAGTTTATCGCACATCGCTTGCATCACTAGTTGATTAGTCTTGTCATCATCGGCGAGCAATATTTTGACATTTCTATCGCCAAGATTGAGATTGCTAATTAATGTTGCTGAGTTATATTCAACCGGTTTAGCTAGGGTAAACGGTATACCAATAATGATTTCGGTACCGCTTTGTTCTTGGCTGTTTATGGTTAATGTCCCTTGCATTAACTTAACTAAATTATTACTGATTGCTAAGCCAAGCCCAGTACCTGAGCTGTGTTTTATTGCACTATTATCGACTTGAGTGAAGGGTTCTAAGATGTGATTCAGCATCGTTTCAGGAATACCAATACCGGAGTCGGTAATGGTAATGGTCACGCTCACTTGAGTATCAGAGACCACATCGTATGTTGCGGTTAAGTTTATACTTCCCACTTTGGTGAATTTGATCGAATTTGATAATAAATTAAGCACTAATTGGCGTATGCGGCCTGGGTCACCGAGCAAACTTAACTCTTGTTCAGGTAATGATAAACTAAGCGATAAACCACTCGCCTCAGCATTTGTATTCATTAAGCTGCAGGCAGATTGCAGTGTGGTCGTTAAATTAAAGGGTTCAGAGACTAAGGTTAACTTACCGGCTTCCATTTTGCTGACATCTAAAATGTCGTTCAATATTTGCAGTAGGCTATTAGATGAATCTTGCATTGTGGTTAAATAAAATTGTTGCTGCGAATTAAGCTCTTCATCGTCAACCAACACATCCAAAAGGCCAATAATACCATTTAATGGGGTTCTGACTTCGTGACTGACATTGGCTAAAAATTTTGATTTAACTACGTTAGCCGTTTCTGCTTTTTGGCGCGCTTCGATGAGTTGTAGTTCTTTGCGTTTCAACTCAGTTATATCGGTATGGAACCCAACAATACCGCCATCTCGCATTGGTCGTTCAACCATTTTAATCCAACGGCCGTCATTGAACTCAATAATCCGCTCAGGTTGCTGCTTACGTAGGTCATCTACATCTAGAAAATCAGGTTGTTTAACTAAACTGCGTACTGTGGAGTTTTTTCGTAATTCTTGATAACTAATGCCTTCCTGAACAATATCAGCCAGTTCAGGATAAAGCGAAATAAAATTTTGATTATACACAGCCACTTTTTGCTGATTATCAAAAATGATAAATCCATCAGCTAATGCTTCAATCGCATCACGAAAACGTCTTTCATTCCTAACTTGATTAACTGATAAAATATGTAACATTTTACGTAAGTTAGCCGGTAATCGAAGCAAGAAATACATCAGCAGGGCCAGGCAGCCACCAACAAAAATGTATAGCGTATAATGCCACCAAGAGTCGTTAGTTGACTCATCCGGAGTTAAATGTTCAATAATATCAGCTTGCGAAATTACATGTTGATTGTCTGTTTGTACGGCAAGGAACAGGCTCGATGCCAGTACAATCAAACTGATTGAAAAAGCCACGGCTCTGCGGGTCCATAGCGGCGATGGTTTCGTGAGTAAGCTGATTAACCTTTGGGTAAATGAGCTTTGCTTGTCGGTTGCTATTTCTGCACTGCGTTGACGGATCAGGCTTTCAATTACTTTACCAAAATCTTGCAGATGCTGTTTGTCGCTATAATTAAATTGTCTTGGCTTAGTGTCGATAATGCACAAGGTGCCAATACGATGACCACCAGCAGTTTGCAAAGGAAATCCTGCATAAAAACGAATTTTAGGGCCATCTAAAACTAAGGGGTTATCAGCAAAGCGTTGGTCTTCTAAGGTATCTTCAACAACAAATACATCACTGAAATGAATAGCATGGCCACAAAAGGACTCTGCTCTACCTGTTTCGCAAGCTTCTAAGCCTTGTTTAGATTTGAACCATTGTCTATTTTTATCAACCAAACTGACCAAACAAATTGATACATTGAAGTAGGCTTGGACAAAACGAGTCATGTGATCAAACTGCTCTTCTGGAAACGTATCCAGCAAATTCAACTCAAGTAATGCCTTAAGCCTGTTTGCTTCATCAATTGTCGGCTGTGGTTGATCCATATTAGGTCCCTAGAATTATCAAACATCAATAACACTCTATATTACTATCAGTGCTATCGCTATATAGAGTTGATTTGTATGCACAAATCATTGAGACAACCGTTATAAGCCATTTAATTGATCTAAGGTATATTGGAGTTTATCTAACTTACTCCGCTTAACACTATTGGTTGAATTCAAATAGCGTTGGAGTAACTCATACAAGCTGTCTCGATTGATGGGTTTTGCTAGATAATCATTCATTCCTGCTTGAATAAAACGCTTTTTATCACCATGAATAGCATTAGCCGTCACGGCTATAATCGGTGTTTGACTGAATATCTCTCGACCAGAACGAATTTTTTCTGTCGCGGTAATGCCATCCATAACAGGCATTTGAATATCCATAAGGATTAAGTCGGTTTTGTGTTCAGCTAAGTAGTTCAATGCTGCTTGGCCATTTTCAGCACAATGAACCTCACAACCCACTTGAACCAGTAATTGACTTAACACTGCCTGATTGTTGATGTTATCTTCAACGATTAATACATGCTTATCAGTAAACTGCAGTGCCAGTGATGCTGGAAACCCACTCTCGCATGAATGAGTTAACTCTAGGTTAACCAAAGGATCATCTAATAACTCTAATGCCCAACTCAAATGTGATAATTTAAATGGGCCATTAAGCTGAATTTCGTTTTGATTGTTATACACAAAACTACTCTCTTGGCCGAGTAAGTCTATTGAAAGAAAACACACTTTGGTTGATTTAAGGTTATTGATGGCTTGCAAATAATCACGACAAGACTGCAATTGATTTGGGTCTGTTAACACAATAATATCGACATTATCTGCTAGCTGTTGGGGTAAATCAGTCGGGTTGTTAAACGCACTATAAGTGAGACTGTAATGCTGCAACATATTGTAAACGGCTGGATTTAAGCTGTTATTTTGACCGACAACCCAACAATGTGAATATTTATTATTATTAATAATTTTGGCGGTTGAATCACAAATTTTAGGCTCAAGCTTCAGCGGAATTTCAACAATAAAACGACTACCTACCCCGAGAGTCGATTCAACACAAATATCACCGCCCATCGCTTCACAAATCTGACGACAAATTGCCAGCCCTAAGCCACTACCACCATAAACACGAGTTGATGAGGTGTCTGATTGCATAAACGCTTCGAACATCTGTTCAATTTTATCCGCCTCAATACCAATCCCCGTATCTTGAACGGTTATCTGTAAGGTGAGTTGGTCATCATTATTCATGTAATTAACCGATACAACGACCTCCCCTTGGGGGGTAAACTTAACGGCATTGGCCAATAAATTAATTAATATTTGCCTGATACGGGCTTTATCACCAATGATAGCTAGCGGCACTGTTGGCATAATATTTAAGATAACTGATAAGCCTTTTTCTAAAGCTGGGCCAGATACGATATCAATCGCTTCTTCAAGGCAACGATCAAGCTTAAAAGGTTCATTAACAATATTTATTTTACCGGCTTCAAAACGAGAATAGGTCAGGACATCATCTAAGATACTCAATAATGCATCACTACTGGTTCTTATCATGTCTGTAAAGCGTGTTTGCTCACGGGTTAAGCCGCTTTCGAGCAGGATATCAGCAGAACCAATCACTGCGTTCAGTGGTGTACGAATTTCATGGCTTATATTGGCCATAAAACGACTTTTAGCTTCGGATAATTGCTCTGCTTGATATTTAGCTTCTTGTAAAACTTTTAACGCTGCCCTATTTTCGCTAATGTCGGTTTGTACCGCAATAAAGTGGCTTATGTTGCCAGTGCTATCAACCACCGGACTGGTATTAATGTTGACCCAATAAGGTTCGCCATGACAATTGTAATTAATAATGTCGGTTTGAAAGCTTTTACCTTGGCGTAACGCCTCTGACATTAAGGTTATTGTTTGAGGATTGCTGTCTTTACCTTGCAATAAATGACCCGGTTTTTTACCCATAATATTTTTTAAGATATAACCGGTGCTTTCTTCAAAACTTTTATTCACCCACTCAATGAATCCCTCGCGATTGGTTATCACCACTAAATTTTTGGTATGGCTGGCCACTAACGATAAACGCTTAACATAGTTTTGTTGATGAAGTAGTTGTGCTTGTATATCTTTATGTTGCTGAATTTCAAACAGCGAACCGATGTAACCACCGTCACCGTCTTGCACTAACTTTAATTCAAACCAGTGATGCTGACCGTTTAATAACTTAAGTTGAACTTCAATAATGGTTGGGACATTGTTACGGCTGTAGGCTAATTTATGTAGACACACTTCAAGTAATGCCAGTTGCGTTGACGAACTGATTAACGAACACAAATTCATTTTATCTAACGACTCACGATCATAACCTAATCGCTTTTTCCATGCGGGATTGGTATACGTTAATTCAAGTTGGTCATTACATTCAAAAATGCATTCATCTAAAAGTTCGAGTAATTTAGTTTGACGTTTTTGTGCATGAGAGAGTTTTTCAACAAGTGCATATTGAATTTGAACTTGTTGCTCATCCCTGGATTCATCAGCCATGATTAGCCGCCTTTATTGGTTAGCTTAAGTCGTTCGAATGACACTACTTGGGTATATGGTGGCAACACATCTTCGCTATAAACTGACTGCACAGACGGCTTATTAACGACAATGGATAATCAATTCCTACGTTGTCGTATCAGAGTGAATGTATTTTATATAACAAAGCTTTTATTGCAGCTGCCATTGAACTAAAAACTTTTCTAATGCCAATTTAGTGACTGGTTTTTCTAAATAATGGGTAATACCTTTACTGAACAGGTGCTGGATTTCATCGGGCTCAGTGAGCCCGGTTAACGCCACTTTAGGGGTTAGCCGATTCATTGCGTCATCGTTAACCAGTCTTTGTGCCACATCGCTGCCATACAACCCTGGCATACGTTCATCGAGCAGAATTAAATCAAATGTTTGTTGCTGTGCTAGCGCTAACGCTGAATTGCCATCATTCGCCGACACCACTTTACAGCCGAGCTTTTCAAGCATGGCTTGGGTAGCAACTTGACTAGGAATACTGTCGTCGGCAACGAGTATAGATAATGGCTCTGGTGAAGCTTGCTTGTTAATCATGTTAATCATGTTAATAATATCCGTATCATAAAATGGCCAAAACAAAGTTGAGGTTGGGCTAACATCGGTATCTGGAGCATTGACAATGTTACATAATGTCAGCTTGATAACGTCATTGTTATTATCAATATCATTGGTGGTTTTAGACTCCTCGTCAATTAAATCTACACTCAACGCAGACTTCATTTTCAAATGAGTAAAATTAACCAACGAAAATTTAATATACGGCGCTAAGACAGCATTAATCTTGTTCGATCCACTCCGTAATTCGATGAATTGATGAGGAATCGACACTGGCTGAGAAAAAAAGGCTTTCTCTGGTGTGGTGCAGATAGCGGCAATGTCGGTGTTTGTATCAGCATAAATGGCAAGCTCTAAATGCTTACTTTTAGCTGCAACGATCAGCACAATTTTTTCATCCGCGACTTGTAGCACTTGTTTTATCAGTTCACTCAATTGCTGATGCATTAACGTCGGATCGGACTGATATACCGCACTGTAATAGCCTGTTTTATTGATTAAACAAGGTTGAATAGTTTTCCCATGCTCGGCTAATTCTTTAGCGAGCACACATTGAATGAATTCAAGTAATTCAATTTTAATACTCATAACGAACTGCCTCTTTGCTCTCTACCGACAACGAAGAGGCAGCAATTTGTACGCCATTCATACAGAGACAATCTAACACATTGTTATTACGCAATAATTTCCAACATCAACCAACATTGGAGAGTCTATGGGTATTTGGTTTGCATGTTGAGACGCAATTTGAATTGCATTATGCAAATCAAATTGCAAAGCGGGCATTATCCACCAAAGCAAAAGAGATAAATAAGGGACACAAATGGCAATATCTGTCCCAGAATACTCAACAATGCTAGCAAATGACGTTAGCTAGGTGAAAACAAGTCTTGGCCGAGACTGATTTTCTATAGATAAACATTAAAGCAAAGACCGCATTAATCGGCCTTTGTTTGTAACATTGGAAATGACACCATTCTCAAACTAACTCATACAAGCTACTAACTTACATCGTTACCCCATAGAGAATGGTGCCTACTGTTAACCATTCTGCTTATCAAACGCTAGCCCTAAAGGTTCAAAATATTCCATCATGGCTTGATATATTTCACGGCAATGCTCTGCATCGGGATAAGCGCCATGTTTAGCAAGTGGCGAGTTGATAGTACTGTTAACCAGGTACGGATTGGATATATTGGCATAATCCTGTGAATACATTTCAATGCAAGATTCAAAGGCGCGCGCCATCATTTCGGTAGGTTTAGCAAAGTAATGGCAGCGTTGCTGTTTATCGAGTGCGATGGAGCGACGCACATAATCGTGTGGCTCTTGGCCGTTGGCACTCAGCAAGGTCACTTTAAATAAGTTAGAGAGTTTCTTATTCAACGGGTGAGCGATTATGGATTTATCGGCCAGCCAATTGTCGCTGGCACAAGCAAATAAATTGGCAAGACTTAAGTTAGCCCGAGTTGTAGTGGTCGTTTGCTCTGATATTACAAGCGACGACAAATACGGGTCTAATATACTGTCGTCAATAAACATTTTGTCGGCGATATAGTGATCGAATGCATGCCAAAATTCATGAGCTAACGACCCTGCTCCGGCATTTTTGGCTAATGCCAGTTCCCGGTATGCTGGTGCATAATGAGCTTGCACACCTTTTTGGCCGCCATGGCCAAAGGCAAAGCGTAAGCTACCGCGTAAACCAATCAACTCTGGCGGTACTGCTAATATGTTGGCTAAGTCTGCTAGTGAGTCAAATATCAAATTAGCCGCAAGTGCCGACTCCTCACGGTTAACCCATTTTCCAACACGGATATGCTGCAAACCAAAAGTGTGTTTAATGTCGAGAAAACTGACTGAATCGCCATTTCGATAGTCGGGCCCGATACGTTCAAAATGGCGTTGATGATTTAATAATGAATGATGTGAAGCCAAACATACCTCTATTGTCTCTAAAGCGATTGCCAAACATGTTTACACAAAAACGAATGCTGAACCTAGTGACTAATTATGCCATGTTTAACGCCATAAACCGCCCTATAAAAATAAAGTGATAGTAAAAAACACCGCTAACGTAGGCTAATGCCACCAGCACACCACTAGAATAACTATTCGTGATTATGCAAAAATAAAAGTATTACCCTCGGTAAATTTTTAACCTTCACTCACTTTAATGCATATTTACTCAAAATAAGTCTGCGCAGGTTACATAAAAGTGATCTATAAAACACCGAGCGTATTTTACTCTGCCATTAAGTTGTCTATTACAATACTCACTAAGTGACCTATTACGTCCACCAGCATTTTATGGATCGTCTAGATTACGATTCTGTATTATGCATCTACATTACGGCTATTGATTACGGCTCTTCATCACGACCCTTTATTGCTTCTCTTCAATACGACTCATCATTACTTCCCTTTATTACAAGATGCGCCTAAAGCGTAAACAACAGTATTGGGGGTCAGTTAAGTATCACTAATTGGATTCCTATTTAAGCGTGTTAGCAGTACGATGGTTTACGATTGATTTTTATGGAGGATTTATGATTTATACCACAACTGAAACCATTCCTAGTCGGGACATTATCGAGATTGTCGGTGTTGTAACCGGTAATGTGGTTCAATCTAAACATATTGGTCGAGACATTATGGCCGGCTTAAAAAGCATTGTGGGTGGCGAAATCCGCGGTTACACCGAAATGTTATCTGATGCCAGAGATGTCGCAGTTGAGCGTTTAGTTGCCAGTGCGGCACAAAAAGGGGCTGATGCGATTGTGGGGATCCGCTTTACGACAAGTGCCATTATGGATGGCTCGTCTGAAATTATGGCTTTTGGTACTGCGGTTAAATTAGGGCCAAGCAGATAAATACGCCTGAAACTAAACGGGTATTAATAGTATGTGCGTACAACAAATGCTTAAGTCGATTTTTATATCCTTGATGTTAGCCGAGTTTATCGCCGAAATGCTTCTATTGATCAAACATAACTAATATGACCAAACACAACTAGTATGACCAAACATAACGAATAGGTAATTTTATGATTAAAAATATTTCTTTAGCCGTTGCCGTCTTGTTGGCTTCTACTCATGCTTATGCGGTAGAAAGCCTTATCACTGTTGAAAGCCATTACTCGGCCAAAGAAACGGCAGATAGGTTTGAGTCGATCATAAAAGACAAAGGTTTTACGGTTTTTTCGAGGATTGATCATCAAAAAAATGCCGCCGGTGTGAACTTAACTCTGAGACCAACTGAAGTGATTATTTTCGGTAACCCTAACATCGGTACTCAATTAATGCAGTGTAACCAACTTGTCGCGATTGACTTGCCACAAAAGGTATTGATTAGCGAAGATGCTGATAACAAGGTTTGGCTGTCGTATAACAATCCGCAGTACATTAAACAGCGTCATAGTATTGCAGGCTGCGATAAGGTTATTAATAAAATCTCTGGTGTCCTCAATACATTAAGCATTGCTGCAACGTCTAAGTAGTTATTTCGCAGCTAGTCGTTTGAGCAAGGCTATTGGCGCGAACATTTTGAACGAGTAAATTGAACGAATAGATTGAACGAACAGATTGAACGAACAGATTGAACGAGTAAATTGAACGAGTATATTGAACGAGTATATTGAACGAATAGATTAAGTGATCATTTATAGCCACCAGCTTATTAATTCGGAGCGAGTATACGAGGAATAAGCAAAGCATGACGATGATCACTCAGCCATTGTGTGTTATCGAATGACGATTCTTATCGCAACACAGAGTAAACATATCGAATCACATCCACGGTGACACAACTGCAAGATGATATTTATCAATATTTTACATTTATATTTTACACAAGAATTTTTCAATAAAACTTACCAGAAAAGTTATATAAAACAATCGATTTAGAGGTTTTTAATGAATAGTGAAGTGGTATTAATCACCGGTGCGAATAGAGGTATTGGTTTAGCGTTAACAGAGCAATATCTTGTCAACGGTTGCAGCGTCATAGCAACCTGTAGGGATGGCGCAACAGCGACTGAGCTTTTGTCGTTGAAAGCTCAGTTTGCTGACAAATTATTGATTGAGTCACTGGATATCACGAGCTCTGAATCAATCCAGCGCTTAGCGAATAATCTCAGTCAGCAAAATATTAGTCTCGATTTAATTGTTAATAATGCGGGCTTTTTAGATGGAGATAATCACAGTATTCATGCTATTGATTATGCTGACGCTGAAATGTGTTTTAAAGTGAACGCGCTCGGGCCATTATTTTTAACACACTGTTTATTAGAACTATTGAATAAAAATCGTTTATGCAAAATAGCGATTATCTCTTCTTCTAAGGGATCACTATCACAAGCACAAGGTGTCGACTGGTATGGTTACCGAATGTCTAAAGCCGCAGCCAATATGTTAACGGTGAATTTATCGACTGAACTGGTTAATGATAACGTCGCGGTGGTATCTGTTCATCCTGGTTGGGTGCAAACTGATATGGGCGGCAGCTCTGCAAAGGTAAAGGTTAATGATTCCGCCCTTGGGATTATAAAAGTGATCAACAATTTATCGATTCACAATACCGGTCAGTTTTATGATGTTAACGGTGAGCAACGGCCGTTCTAATCAGCGCATCAATTCGGACAGCAAACAACTAACCGTTATGTTGGTTATGGGGTTATACCTTGAGTTGAATTGAAGCTATATTTTCAGTACGCAAGATGGTAATTACGATGATTTTTATTAAGCCAATAGCCAACAAATTGACCGATAAACTATTAAATACTAGATAAAGTGTATTGATGTATGTGCGTGGCTTGCCTTAAAAATTGAAATGGGTAAGATGTTGTTTTACTGTCTTTATCGTTGATATTATTTTGATGTTTGAGTGTTAACCCACAGAGTTTGGCAACAGAGATTAAGTCGACAGTTAATCAAATTAAAATTGATACAATTAAGATGAGTTTTATCTTTTCCTGCCGCATAGCGGCTAAGCTCAACAAACACTTAATGTTGATTTGCAACGCGCTGCATTGGTAATGTTTTTAGTCATTACCAATGCAAGGTAGAATCCTAAGTTCGTTACGGCATAGCTTAAGCGAGCGTTATATTAATTGAGGTTGCTACAATGGAAACAAAGCCAATAATTTATGACAGATTTACTTGTAATAAATGTTTTGATAAAAGCAGCCTTGATTTTGATTTCACCATGGCTTTTCAGCCAATTATTAACTGTAAGACCAATAGCATATTTGGCTATGAAGCATTGGTACGTGGCTTACAGAATGAATCGGCCTTTTCGATCATTTCTCAAGTCAATGATGATAATCGTTACCTCTTTGATCAACTTTGCCGCGTTAAAGCCATCGCACTGGCGGCGAAACTAAAGCTAGATTCAATGCTTAGCATTAACTTTCTTCCAAATGCTATTTATAAACCTGAGCGCTGTATTCGCACAACCTTAGAAGCCGCTAAAGAGTATAACTTCCCAACCAACAGAATCATGTTTGAATTTACAGAAAATGAGAACATTAGTGATACTGCATTTGTTAAGAGTATCGTTGAGTATTATAAGAAATCAGGATTTATCACCGCATTAGACGATTTTGGTTCTGGCTATGCCGGTTTGGGACTGTTGGCTGATTTTCAAACCAACATTATCAAATTTGATATGAAGCTTGTTCGTAATATCGACCAAGATAAAACCCGACAAGCTATTATTAAAAACTGCTTAAACTTGTTTGCTGAACTTAACATTACCTCTTTGGCTGAAGGCGTAGAGACAATAGAAGAAATGCAATGGTTACGCGATTGTGGCATTGAGCTGATGCAGGGTTATTTATTTGCTAAACCTGGTTTTGAATCCCTACCGCTAGTTGATTTTGACGAGATATACCGCAGCGAAAGTCAGATTAAGACTCAACCTACTCTGAGCTTAAATGACGGAGCGGGTATATAAGCTTAAGGTCGATACTCATCATTACCTCAATGCACATTATTATTTATGCCATTGAGTGTATTCCACACGAGTATGGCGCCAGTGTTCAAAGGCAATAGGGTTAGATGTTTCGTGCATAGGTTGAATGGCTTGTGGTATTTCTTAGTTAACAGTCTGTGACATAACCGGCATCGAAATAGCGGTAAAGATTATCGCAACAATGGTTAATCTTATTTTCATGCTGCTGCCCAATATTTATTGAGCCTAAATATTTCTACACTGCGTCATTAATGCGCCTATGCTATAGGCGTAATACTCATTGCAACAACAAAAACGCACTATCACCATGGTTTAATGGTTAAAAAGCAGTTCATACATCTGTGCCTAAGCTAAAATTTAGACGATAAAGCGTGCCTCTTTTTTACAAAAATCAGAGAGATCACAGATCGTTTTCATTTGTATTTGAGGGGCACATTGTCAACTTTCGGTTTGCTTTGCATGATCAAGTTTATTGTCACCATGATAACCAGCAAATAATTTGTTAATTATGTTCAAAAAATTTTGGACGTTAATTGTTAAACTCTCCATTGATAACGTTTTATTATTAAAAGGATAAGTTTTAATAATTTATTGTTTAGCCTTGTTCGCTGTATATTACGTCTATCGAACATCATTCATCATTCATACGCACGCCTTATAGTGTAATTTATCCGATTGTTTATGCGGTTGTTTATTCGTTTGTTTATTCGGGAATTGGCACGTTCGCTGATGCGTTTAAAAGATGTCGCTTAAAGAGAGAGTTATGAAATTTTTACACACTATGTTGAGAGTCATTGACCTAGAAAAATCAATTGAGTTTTATACCCATGTGCTAGGCATGAAAGTGCTAGAAAGAACCGAAAACAAAGACTATCGCTACACCTTAGTTTTTGTGGGTTATGGCACTCAAGCAGACAGCACCACGATTGAATTAACCTATAACTGGGACACCAATGAGTATGACCATGGTAATGCTTTTGGTCATATTGCGCTGAGTGTAGAGGATATTTATAGTGCCTGTAATGACATTAAAGCACGCGGTGGCAAAGTAACCCGTGAACCAGGACCGGTAAAAGGTGGCTCAACCCACATCGCCTTTATCGTCGATCCTGATGGATACCAAATTGAACTTATCCAAATTAGCAAGTAAAGAGGAATACAGAATGAACAATGCACTATTTCAACCAATACAGCTCGGTAAACTCTCTTTAAACAATCGTATTGTGATGCCACCAATGACGCGCTCGCGCTCAACCCAACCGGGTAATGTGGCTAATGAGATGATGGCTGAATATTATGCTCAGCGAGCATCCGCGGGTCTTATTATTACAGAAGGCACCCAAATATCAGTCATGGGCCAAGGCTACGCATGGACGCCAGGTATTTATTCTGCAGAACAAATTGCCGGATGGCAGAAGGTCACCAAAGCGGTTCATGCACAAAATGGCACTATCTTTGCCCAGCTTTGGCATGTTGGTCGAGTGTCTCACCCTGATAATATCGGTGGTCAACAGCCTATTTCGTCTTCTGCACTAAAAGCCCAAAATGTAAAAGTGTTTGTGGATAATGGTACCGACGAACCCGGTTTTGTTGACGTGGTAGTGGCTCGTGAAATGTCTAAAGCTGACATTGAACATGTGATTGGCGAATATCGTCAAGCAGCGTTAAATGCGATTGAAGCCGGTTTTGATGGCGTAGAACTGCATGCTGCTAACGGTTATTTAATTAACCAGTTTATCGATTCTGAAGCGAATAATCGTATCGACGAATATGGTGGTAGTATCGAAAACCGCCTGCGCTTCCTGGGTGAAGTGGTTGGTGCAATGACGCAAGCCATTGGCGCTGATCGTGTTGGTGTTCGTCTTGCGCCATTCACATCGCTAAATGGTACTGTTGATGCAACGCCGATAGACACCTACATTGCCGCGGCAGCATTACTTAATAGCCTCAATGTGGTCTATATCCATGTGGCTGAAGTTGATTGGGATGATGCCCCAGAGACACCAACAGTATTTAAAGATACGGTTCGCGACGTTTATAAAGGGGTGCTTATTTATGCGGGACGTTACAACGGCGAAAATGGATCTCAGGCCATTGATGCTGGTGTAGCGGATATGATTGGTTTTGGCCGACCATTTGTCTCCAATCCAGATCTGGTAAACCGTATTAAGCATAACTATCCATTAGCGTCTCACAACCCAGAGACATTATTTGGTGGTGCTGAACGCGGGTATACTGATTACCCCGAATACAGCCCAAGCTAATAGTCATCACACTGTTTAGTTGAGTTAATATGTGAGCGATTCTGACGTAAGGTAGGATCGCTTTATACGTATACATCATTTATTTATCACGACATATTTTTTGGTTTTCTCGTATCATTGCGACTTGCCAAGAGCCTTGCCCCTTTTCCCATCCCTCAGCTGGAACAAACGGTTTGATGAAACAAGAAGCGTTGCGCGGCAAAATATCCTTATTACTGGCCACAATGCTTGCGGCTGTGGGATGGATAGCCTCCAAACTTGTTATTTTAGAGATGCCTGGAGAGGTGTTTATTGCTGCTCGCTTCTTAATTGCGAGTCTGATTTTATTGCCATTTTGTTATCAGCAGATTTTTGCACTCAGGCCTAAGCAAATTGCCGCGCTTTGTGGCGTTGGCATGGTATTAGCCGCTTCGATTGAAGTATGGGTTCACGCGATTACTATCTCTAGTACTTTGTCTGAAGGTGCTTTTATCATGAGCCTGGCGATGATTATAGCCCCGTTTATTTCTTGGCTATTATTCAAAGTAAGACCTAACCGCATGTTTTGGATATCGCTGCCTATTACTTGTATAGGCATTATGTTATTGACCATCACAACTGGCTGGGAAGTTGATAACAGCCAGTGGTTTTTCTTATTATCATCGGCACTGCTGTCATTGCATTTTGTATTGAATAAGCGGGTCTTGACCAATATAAAACCGTTAACATCCATCTGCGTACAATTATTCATGGTGGGCATTGTGGGTTGCGTGATTATGGCTGCGGTTTCACCTGAACATTTTGAGATAAATGGTCATGTGCTATTTTGGTTTGCGGTATCAACGGTTATCGCAACCAGTGTGCGTTATTTACTTCAAACTGTCGGTCAATTTAGCGTTAAAATTGAAACCGCTTCGCTGATCATGATTTTAGAACCCATTTGGACATTAATTTTGTCTATCAGCTTTCTTGATGAGGTAGTTGAAATGCAAAAGCTCATTGGTGGCGGGGTTATTTTATTGTCACTGTTTATTTACATCAAATATTCTAAAAAATAGTGCGTAAAAAGCCTTATTTACAACATCTATAACATCACAACATCTGCAACATCTACAACGCTGAGTATATCAATGTTGTAATAACCTATTTTTCTGTTTATTAACCACGGCGTTGTATTCGCTACGCAAATGCATACGGTGGGAGGGACACAACGCCTTATACACTGAGGTGTAACTCAATCACCGAGATTAAACTGAGATGAGTCTATAAACGCTACTGAAAGGTCATGATGACGAGTAATAGACACATGCAAAGACTTTGTATTGATGTTATTGATGTTATTGATGTTATTGATGTTATTGATGTTATTGATTCTAAAACACAGTGAAGTTAATGATTAATCCCAGTGTTGAACTGAGATTAATCATGCCGTGCGGACTAAACATGTGGAGCGATAGAGAGCGATTTCAGATGAGTTAGCTAAAGTTTTCGTGGTAAGCAATCATAAAGTCTTCTCTTATTAACTGCTCTAAATGTATGGCGCGTTCGGTGGGGCAAAAAATCATGATATGCACATTTTGCTCTCCGTTGATGCCGCTGGTGATATGAATATGCGGTTCGCTGCCAGGTAAATCGACACCAGCATGTTTTTCTATCACACCGTTGTAACGCTTAGCCACTTCGATAAAGTCTTCACAGTGCTGTTCTATTTGGCGGGTTAACCCAGGAAACAGTGTATAGAGATTAACAAACTGGACCACGGTAATGGTTATGTTGTGGTAAACATAACGTTTCATAAAGTTGAGGTTTTTCACCGCATAGGTAAAAAACATACTGTTAGGCAATGTCGCGGTTTTACCGGTGTAATGATATTGACCTTGATCAAGATCGATCTCTTGGATCACGGTGGCCATTAAGTTATGTTCAATCACTTCGCCATATATTTTCCCTACTTCAATCCAATCACCAATCACAAATGAACGTGAACTCGCGCGTTGTATTGAGCCGGTAAAGCAAAGAATGATTTCTTTTGATGCTATCACTATGGCAATGGCAATGGCGGTAACAGACAGTGCAAACTTGCTAACTTCGGATTGCCAAAGCATGAACAAAATAACCAGTATTAAAATGAAGGTGCCATTTTTAGTGCGTGACATCCATTTGCGTTGCACATCAGAAAGAAAAGCGACGTCGCCACGAATACTTGAAATGATAAAACGTTTTATCACTGAGATAAGCATTATTATTAACACCGTTAATAATAATTTGTGTTCGAGAAAAAAATCGACGATCAAAGCTATATTATCTATCAAACTTGTTACCTACGTTGTTTTTGTTTCCACACTCATGGTGCTGAATTACGGACATTCCGGCCGTCACTCTATTGGCAATAGCAGCAGAAGACAAGGTAATTAGGCCATAACAGTATGAGGTCTAACCTGGTGCAGCAGTAAACACTTAGTCAACGTCGGTAAATTAGCCCCTTCATAAACACGAAAAAACCATTAATGTAGCTGACATTAATGGTTTTATCCGTATCGAGATTCGCAATATTGAAGTGAATATTTTAGCTGGTGATCATTTTAGTTAGTTTGGTAGTAAATAACGGTTGGTGTTATCGCTATAACATCATCATATCGATACCCCAAAGCATTTGGCTGCCCTTTTACTGGCTTAACATCTGAGTTGTAGCTTAGCTTAACTCCCCAATGATTATTACTGATACCATCGAAAATAATATTTATTACGCCGTCACTTTCTTTAACCATCGCGGCAACGTGGTGCTTGGCCATAATGTCTCTTACCTTAGCTGAGCGTGATGAGCACAAATTACACGCTTCTATATTGGTGACATTTTTAAAATATGTGGCATCGGCTGAAGGTACAAACCCAGCTACCGCTGACGGTTGATATTGAATAATACCTGCGGGGGTGAAAAATACGTTATTGACTCTAAATACATTATCATCTGAGCGCTGAACAATAGTGATATCGACGTTGTCCTTAAAAAAACGACTGATTACGTCTTGCTCTATCAGCAATATATTGATGGCCTTAACCCTTTGGTCTCGACATGATTTTTCATTGCACAGCACTCTATTGGGCAAACTGGTGACAAATTGGGGATCGGCTTTAAATATCGCGTGACTCATTACACCTAAATTGAAGTTAGCAAAATCATTTTTATCCTCTGCAGAGGTAAATTTTGTTGGATGCACATCAAGCACCCCATACGGTGAGGCTAACCCAGGCAATATTTCTGCAATCCCATTTTTGGGTAATAAACCCCGTAAATGATTAATTGTTGCACGGTACTCTTTATCGGAGTCTGCCGTGAGGAAGTTAGGCAAGTTGTTTGCGCTGGTAACGATAGGCACGAGCAATGGACATAACAAAAATAGATAAGTGGCTCTCATGGGTGAGTAACATCCTTTTAATGTCATTGTTAACGTCATTGATGTTTAAGTAAAACACATCTTTGTTGTCATAATGTTATAAAAACACGCAAAGTTAAAGCCGTGTCTAATCAAATTGTGAGTTTATCTTATGGATAAATTAGCATTTTTTGTGCATTTTACTTCGCTGTACGTTGTCATTATTAGCATTCTTTAATCAATGGTACCTGCTCTGTATTCGGCAAACGGATGACAAGTTCACTCATAATAAGCAGAACCGTTATTAGCCGTTTAACCGTGACGTTATCCTGTGGCGGAGATGGCTAGTGATAAGTATCCAACGAGCATCCGCTCCGCACACAACTAGATTGAACAAGATTTAACTCGCCAACATCAGCAAGTCTATAAATAATAACGTCAATAAAATGGTGATCTGCGACAATTTGTCCGATTTCATTTTTGTTAACTTGATCAACATCATGTATTCGACGATATAGCCCTACATATGCTAAGGAAATATCTTACAAGTTGATTTACATCAAAGACCATTTTTGGCTGAGTTTTAATATTGATACCGATGGATTGCAACTAATTATTAGCCACTGAGCTAACTTAAGCAGAAGGTATCAACATGGACACACATGCAGCCCTTTATAAACAGGGTCAAGACCGCCTTGATTATTTACGCCAATTTGCCCAACGTCAGCCCGTGTCACTACAACAAAAAATGGCCAACATTGGGATATCTCGTCGAGACTTCATTAAGTGGACCGCGTCGGTCACTGCAATGTTTGCCTTGCCCCTACCCTTTAGTAATCTGGTTGCCGAAGCGGCAGAATTAGCCGACCGAGTACCGCTAATTTGGTTACATTTAGCCGAATGTACAGGCTGTTCTGAGTCATTAATTCGTACCGACACGCCCAACCTCGACACATTGATTTTCGATCATATCTCGCTTGAATATCACGAAACCTTAATGGCAGCCTCTGGCTGGCAAGCAGAAGAGAACCTAGAAAATGCTCTTGAAACCTACAAAGGTCGGTATTTGCTGGCCGTTGAAGGTGCGGTCCCTACCGCCAATAACGGCACCTTTTTAACCGTGGGTTGTAAAGGTCATACGGGTTTACACATTGTTAAGGAAGCAGCTGAAAATGCTGCCGCGATTATCTCCGTTGGTACTTGCGCTGCTTTTGGTGGTGTACAAGCCGCTGCACCTAACCCGACTGGGGCAAAAGGTGTTTACGAAGTGGTCGATAAACCTGTGATTAACTTAGGCGGTTGCCCTCCGAGCGAAAAGAACATTGTTGGCACGCTAATGTATTTCATTATGTTCGGTAAGTTACCTGCACTGGATATGTTTAATCGTCCTAAATGGGCTTACGGCGCACGGGTACATGATAACTGTGAACGTCGTGGGCGCTTTGATGCTGGTGAGTTTGTTGAAGAATTTGGTGATGAAGGTGCTAAAGAAGGTTACTGCCTTTATAAAGTCGGCTGTAAAGGCCCTTATACCTACAACAACTGCCCTACTGAGCGTTTTAACCATCACACCAGTTGGCCGGTGTTAGCGGGTCATGGCTGTATGGGTTGCTCTGAGCCGAATTTTTGGGATGACATGGCGGACTTTGAAAAACCGCTAGGACGCCAACTTTTACATGGCATAGATGCCACCGCTGACACCATTGGTGCGGTCATTTTAGGCGCTACCGTTGTTGGTATTGGCGCCCATGCAGTTGCTAGCGTATTTGCTAAGCCTTTGGAGGAATAATCATGAGTAAACGTGTCGTTATCGACCCTATCACCCGTATCGAAGGCCATTTACGTGTCGAAGTTGAAGTGGATGACAATAATGTCATTACCAAGGCTTGGTCTTCGTCGACCTTATGGCGAGGTATTGAGGTTATTTTAAAAGGCCGAACTCCAATGGATGTGGGCTTAATTGTGCAGCGTATTTGTGGCGTATGTACCTATTCGCATTATCGTTGCGGTACTGAGGCCGTTGAAAATGCCCTTGGGGTTAAGATCCCACTTAATGCTAAATACCTGCGCAGCATAATGCAGTCATCACTCTACATGCATGATCATATTGTACATTTTTATCATCTACACGGTTTGGATTGGGTGGATGTGGTATCAGCATTAAGTGCCGACCCAGCCTTAGCGGCTAAAGTGGCAATGAATTATTCTGATGCACCGATTGCTGCAGGTGAAGGTGAATTAAAAGCGGTACAGGCACGAGTGAAAGGCTTGGTCGAAACCGGAAAACTGGGTCCATTTGCCAATGCCTATTGGGGTAATGGTACTTATCGTTTTACCCCTGAGCAAAACCTCATTGCGTTATCGCATTATTTAAAAGCACTTGAAGTACAACGTGTGGCAGCTGAAATGTTAGCTATTTTTGGCGGCAAATCGCCACATCCACAGTCTATTGTTGTGGGCGGCGTAACCTCTGTACGTGACATGTTAAGCCCCGCCCGTTTACAAGAATGGAAACAAAAGCACGCTATCGTGCAAGACTTTATTGAGCGAGCTTACCAAGCCGATATTGTGATGGCAGCAGAAGCATTTGGTACAGAAGCCAGTGTACTTGGCGGCGTAAATGTTAACAGTTTCTTGTGCGGTGAAGATTTTATTACAACCGATGGCGAGTACTTATTTAACCAAGGGGTCATTTTAAACGGTGATTTAGCCAATGTATTGGATATCGACCCGAGCTTGATTAAAGAAGATGTGACTCACGCCTGGTATAAAGCTGATGGTCCGCAACATCCATATCAAGGAACCACCATTCCTGATTACACCGGGTTTATTGAGCGCGACACTGTGTATGGCAAATTACCCACCATTAATGGCGATGGTAAATACTCGTGGGTTAAGTCTCCGCGTTACCAAGATGAACCGATTGAAGTAGGTCCACTAGCGTGTTTGTTGGTTAACTATGCCCGTGGCAATCAAGTTGTGGTCAATGCGGTTGATGGTTTGTTAGCTCGCACTGGTTTGCCTCTTGAAGCATTGTTTACCACTTTAGGCCGTACTGCTGCACGTATGTTGCAAACGGTGTTGGTTGGCCAGGCCAGTTTGCAAACCTTTGATGCTTTACTGGTGAATATACAGTCGGATCAGTCAACTTACGTTAAACCTGAAATAGACCCAGACCGTGTTTACGAAGGTTATTCGATGATTGAAGCCCCTCGCGGCATGTTAAGTCATTGGATCCGGATTAAAGATGCCAAAGTCGAAAACTACCAAGCTGTGGTTCCTACAACCTGGAACGCAGGCCCTGTGGATGCTAACGGTAAAATGGGCCCATACGAAGCTTCGTTGATTGGTTTGAAACTTGAAGACCCAACTAAGCCGTTAGAAGTCATTCGCATTATTCATTCCTTTGATCCTTGTATGGCGTGTTCCGTTCACGTGATGGATTACAAGAAACACACCCTAGGTCAATTTAAAATTGATCCAAATGGGTTTTAATCAGAGGTAATGGAGTAGGAGGGATAAAAGTATGGAACATATTGCAACCCATAATAGGCAGCTGATATTTACTCCAGCGATTCGAATATTTCACTGGTTACGCGCTCTGGCCATTTTGGTATTAGTGATCACCGGATTTTATATCTCGTGGCCATTTATAGTGGCTCCTGCCAGCACTGATGTATTGGTACAAGGTTGGATCCGCTTTGCCCATATCATTTTTGGATTTTTGTTAACCAGTATTACCTTAGTGCGTTTTTACTTGTTTTTCTTTAGTCGTATTAACAATGAAAGACGATCATTTAAAGATGTGCTATCGCCTCGAAGCTGGATATCGCAAATAAAATCCTATTTTTGGATGGGCAGTTTAGACAAAGCCGGCGTTTACGGACCATTACAGTTTATGACCTATGTGGCCATTTCGTTTGTCGCCTTGATTATGTGTATCACCGGCTTAGTGCTGTACGCCAATGTGTACCATTTAGGTATTGGCGGAATGCTCGGTGATGTATCGGCATGGATAACCGGCCTCTGTGGTGGTTTAGCGCCACTGCGGATTTATCATCATTACTTAACATGGGCCTTCATCATCTTTGTGGTGATCCATATGTATATGGCGGTGTGGTCTGGTATTCGCTTTAAACATAATTCAGTCGATTCTATTGTGTCTGGATATGACTATCACAAAGTACATAAATAGGATGAATGAATAATTGTGAAAAAAATATTGCTGTTAGGTATAGGCAATGTATTGTACGCCGATGAAGGAGTCGGCGTACATTTTGTCAATTATATCAAAGACAAATACCAATTCAGCCACCAAACTGACAGCATAGATATTGTCGACGGTGGCACCCTAGCTCAAGGCCTTATTCCGATGATAAGCCAGTACGACCATTTGATTGTGGTCGATACGGTTAATAGTGTTGGTGTGGAGCCCGGTGAAGTGTACTTTTTTGATTTTGATCACGCCCCTGCTGAAATTGATTGGCAAGGCAGTGCTCATGAAGTGGAAATGCTGCAAACACTCAACATGATGGACATTGTGGGTGATAGACCTCACACGTTTGTATTAGGCGTTACCCCGACCGTGATTGAGCCAATGACTTTGGGGCTTACACCACATTTACATGCCGCCATTCCGCTAATGGAACATGCTCTGTTAACCCATTTGACCGACTTAGGGTTTAGCCAGCAGATTGTGGCTGATATTACTATTGATGAGGTGATTCCTGACGCCTATAAGCGAGGTTGCTATGTCGATGCATAACATTCGATTTGATTTTGTATGCCAACGCCATGTGCCCTTATATGAGCACTTGTGTAATCAATACCTGGAGCGTAACGAATTTAATATCAGTATTGGTGCTGAATCCGAGCCTCAAACCAGTAAAATACGTTACTTTATTGAGGCCTTTGCTACGCAAGCGCAACTTGAAGCATTAGCCGATGAGATTGCCAGTGATTTTTTGTTATCCGTTTGGTTACTTGACACCCACATTCAGCGGATTGAGCAACACAGCGGACAGCGAAAACCGTTTAAGATAAAACCGCTTTATTCTGGTTTACCGCTGTATTTTTGTCAGCATTGCCAACCACAATTTGGCGATAATCAACACCCCTCTTTTGGTGATATTAATCTGCAATGTCATCATTGTATGGGACATGAAAAACTCAGTCGTGATGAAAAATCGTTAACTCAGGCCGACATCACCGCGATGGCAAACCGCCTACTAAGCCATAAGGCTCTACCCTTACCTATTCTTGGGATCACGTTATGGTTGACCCCACCCGCGGCCATATTCTCCTCAACCATACTCCCCTCGACCATATCGCCAAATGCAGATGATCAACGCATAAACTCATCACAGACCAATGCGCCTATAACCGCAATAACCACAACAATAAAATATCAACGGCCGCGAATATTAGTCTGTAATCCGAATTCTTTGAATAGCCATTTTATTGTTAATGACAGCCAAGTGTTGGCATTATCTAGCATCGAAAAACCGTTACTAAGAGTACGACCAAGTAGTGATCACCCCAGTTTATTAGCGCCACTGTATGAAATTCAATTTGCTGAAAATCGTTTGTTAGTGATACTCACGGAAGTGTTACGCCAAAAAGGCATTAATTGGTTGCATGTCACTCATGATATTGACCAGCATACTAGCCAAGAAGCCTTGCTCAATAAGCCGCTGCGTTTGGCCAGTGTTAATCAACAATGGTTACCTATTACCACCCTAGGTAATGGCACCATACCGTTACCCACTAACGTAACCTGTTTGCATGATGAGCATCATTACCAAGATGATCTGCATACGTTTACGGTTCAAAGTTCTACAACTGACATTAATTGGCGAGTGAGTGACAACGACGCTAAACCTTCTAATTCACAGTCAGCTTCACCGTTAGCTGTACCAGCTGTTTTAGCGAGCTCTTGCGCAGATGATTCGAGCACGATCACTAACGATATTACTACCAGCTTATGTGCGTTAAATGCCGCGGTACTGCGCTGTGACCCCAATAAAAATAATCATAAAGCACAATTTGTTAAGCATGCTGCAGTATTGTATTTCAGCCAACATAATACTTGCCAAATTGTCACCCTCGACAGCCAAAGTAAGCCTGAGTTATTTTTCCAATTACCGACGTTGCCGACAACAGGTTATGAGATTTGTCATAGTTTGTCTGAGTCTCCTCAAAAAAGCCTGTTAGATAAGTTTAAACAATTATTTCCCGCCGAATATAATCAATTATTGGACCTGCACATTCAAGCCAACGATGGTGCATTGTCTCAGCTAATGGCTGTTGCTACCCTGATTATTGGTGCCTATCCAGTAGAAACCGCTCAACGTGTGACGGTAACCGAACTTGCCGATAAATTTATTGCTTTAGCGATGGCGCATCATGGCAACAATGCACCACGCATTGACTTTCCACTCACCAAAGGTGCCGCACATCGTAGCCTTAATTGGTGTAAAACATTGGGCTCGTTAATGAGTTTCAAGTTGGCAGGCGAGACTAACTTAGCAAAACTTGCGTTTGCATTTCATGACTCGTTTGCCGACTACTTAAGCCATTGGGTTGAACATTTAGATCAAAATATTGGCGTAAAGCAATTAGTGATTGCAGGAAGCGAATTTGCTAATCCGGTGTTAACTGATCGGGTGCAATTACGCATTGGTAAAAACTTTCCGCTGCTGGTTAATCCATTATTGGATTTAGATGGCGTTAATATCGCAATTGGTGGGCTATATCTCAAACAAAGACGTGGATAAAAGGTATCTTAAGGTATATCAGTTATTGCTTATCCTTGTATGAGATTGAGTCCTTATGAAACCATTACAGCAAGTTACCATTATTGTTAAAGGTATTGTACAAGGGGTTGGTTTTCGCCCCTTTGTGTTTCGTTTGGCACATCAGTTAACTTTACTCGGTAGTGTGCTGAATAATCACCTTGGGGTGACGATTGTTTTACAGGGTAATAGCGAACAGATTGAACAGTTTATCGATACATTAGCTAAATCTCCTCCGCCATTAGCGCGAATTGATGCTATTGAGGTTACTCATCAAACTCAATTAAGTTTGTTTGACAAATTTAGTATTATTGAAAGCCATGCCTCTACTGACGAACATGCAAATGTGGCTATTTCGGCCGACATGAGTATTTGCCGAGATTGTCTTAACGACATTAATGACCCTCAAAACCGCCACTATCAATATCCGTTTACTAATTGCACCAATTGCGGTCCGCGCTATACCATTATCAACGCCCTGCCATATGACCGATGCAACACCGCCATGGCTGATTTTGAGATGTGCGAAGATTGCCACGCCGCTTATACCAACCCAATGAATAGACGCTACCATGCCCAACCTGTCAGTTGCCCACATTGTGGCCCACAGTTAACCTTTAGTGTCATCAATGCTCGTGCTGAATGTCTTTATGATTCATCGATGTTAATAGCATTAGAGCAAGCCGTTGAAATGATAAACCGTGGTGGCATCATCGCCATTAAAGGTTTAGGCGGTTTTCATTTGGTGTGTGATGCCACCAATAACGATGCGGTTGCAGCCCTGCGCGAACGTAAACAACGCCTCGCCAAGCCGTTAGCGATAATGGTGACCAACTTAGCCCAAGCAAAATTATGTGTCAGCGGTACTGAAACGGAATGGCAAGTGTTAACCAGCCCTGAGAAGCCGATTACCTTGATGACCAAACGTGTTGTTAGTAATAATAACAGTGGTAATGGTAAAGATGATGGATCAGATAATGGGCCGATCACACTGAGTCCATTACTAGCGCCGGGTATTGATCGCCTTGGAGTATTTTTACCCTACACACCATTACATCATTTATTGATGCAGCGATTACAGAAACCCATTGTAGCGACTAGCGCCAATCGCAGCGGTGAACCCATTATTGGTAATCAGGCTGACATTGAACAGTATTTAAGCCATGTAGTTGATGGGATACTCGACCATAATCGGCCGATTATTAATGCTTGTGATGACAGTGTGGTACAAGTGATTGACGGGCAACTGCAAGTGATTCGATTGGCTCGCGGTTATGCGCCGCTAACCATTAATTTGCATACACCAATGCTATCAAACAGCCAAAACAGCGTGTTGGCTGTTGGCGCACAACAAAAAAACACGGTCGCATTTGGTTTTGCCGATAATTTGATTGTATCACCGCACATTGGTGATTTATTCAGCCTTGAAGCAGAGCAATATTTTAGCCGAAGCTTAGCGACGTTTAAGCGTTTGTATGACTTCAGCCCGAGTCATATTGTGCATGATAATCACCCGCAATATGCGCCGACACAATGGGCGGAAAATTACCAATCGGAACATCACCTTTTGCCATCTCATTGTATTGGCATACAACACCACTTCGCCCATGTTTTGTCGGTTATGGCGATGCACCAACGCACTGAGCAAGTATTAGGATTCAGTTTTGATGGCACAGGCTTAGGTGATGACGGTGCATTATGGGGCAGCGAAGTGATGCTGGCTGATGTTAACGGTTTTACCACTGTGGCGCACTTTAGTTGCTTTAAGCTCATTGGCGGTGAACAAGCAATTAAACACCCGGTTAGAATTCTGCTGGCATTATTGTTTGAACAGATGCCGCTTGAACAAGTACTTTTACTCCCAATTGCCGCTATAGCCGATTTGGGCAGCAAAACTGTCACTAATTTGTATCAGCTGTGGCGTAACAATAGCCATTGTATTGAATGTCGATCCGTTGGACGTTTATTTGATGCTCTTGCGGTGGCGTTAGGCTTTATTGGTAGCTCGCAGTACGAAGGCCAAGCCGGAATGATGATTGAAGCGGCAGCCAATGCCTATAATTGCAAGTCAAATATTGAACCTTTATCTGTAACACTCAACACCATAAGCGACACTGACTCACAACCAATTCAATGGCACAGTAGCGACTTTATCACTCAATTAGTTAACTGTGCTGTGGAAAGCTCACATAACCCTTTAATTAACCAACAAATATGTTGGCATTTTATCAATGTTATTAGCCAGCAATTGGATAGAATTGGGCAGCAATATCCCCAGTTACCGCAGGTATTTTGTGGTGGTGTATTTCAAAACAAAACCTTACTAAGCCAGTGCATTTATGATTGTAAACGTGGCCAACGGCAAGTTTTGCCCAGTGGCCATATTCCCATTAATGACGGTGGTATTGCATTAGGCCAATTGTGGTATGGCATACATCACATGGCGTAGGCTTAGGTGTATCAAATACTAATGACAATTTAACCACTGTAAGTAACTTGAATAGATTAATTTTTATCATAATCCGGCTAGCAGCCGGTATCGATAACGCTGCAATGCTACATCAATGTTGACCTTCAGATAATTGTGGCTTTGGTCACATAATTAACGCAATAACACTGTTGTTCACAGTGTTTATTGCAAAAACTGATGTGTATCAAAGAATCCTTAATCCACTTAACCGACACTAGTTAATAAGAATAACAACAAGGTTAAGGAACATAACATGTGTAAAGATTGCGGCTGTTCAATTACCCATGATCATGACCATACTCTTCATAGTAATCCTCAGCTTAACGATAAAAAGACCTTAGCGGTTATCCATAAAATATTGGATAAAAATGATGTCGAAGCACAACATAATCGTGATCATTTTGCGGCTCATCAGGTCAGTGCCTTTAATCTAATGAGTAGTCCTGGCAGCGGTAAAACCAGTCTTTTAGAATGTTTACATGAATACCTTGATGCTCGCTATGCCGTGATTGAAGGCGACCTTGAAACCTCACGCGATGCCGACCGTTTAATTGCCAAGGGTATCAACGCCTATCAAATTCAAACTGGCTCTGCCTGTCATCTCGATGCATTTATGGTTCACGGTGCACTGCATCACATTAATTTAGATGATGTTGATATTTGCTTCGTTGAGAACGTCGGTAATCTTGTGTGTCCTGCCAGTTATGATGTTGGCACCCATAAAAATATTGTGTTGTTATCAGTGCCTGAAGGTGACGATAAAATTGAGAAGTATCCGGTGATGTTCCGCCGAGCTGACTTAGTGGTTATCACCAAATCTGACCTACTTCCTTACTTTGACTTTAGTATTGACGAAGCCAAAGCACAGTTAAGTAAATTAAATCCAGATGTGGAATTACTCGTTGTATCAGTGAAAAATCCTGATTCGATGAAAGTATTAGCAACGTGGTTTGATGAACATAAGGAATATTAGCTATGTGCTTATCAGTACCGTCAAAAGTAGTTGAAATTCATAATGATGCAACTGTCACTGTTGATACGCTTGGTGTTAAACGTCGTGTGAGTTGTCATTTGATATGCGATCCGTTGGCGTTAGGCGACTTCGTATTGATTCATATCGGTTTTGTGATGAATAAAATTGACCACAATGATGCGCAAGAAAGCCTCGATTTATATCAACAAATTGTCGCTGAGATGGAATTGGAGTCTGAGCAATGATTAGCCTCAATGACTTTTATCAAGGGTTTCGAGATCCTCAGACTATTCGTCATTTAGCGCAATTGATAGCTCAACAAGCGGCTAAAACGACTGAGCAAATAAACATTATGGAAGTGTGTGGTGGCCACACCCATACCATTATGAAGTACGGTTTATTACAGCTTTTACCTGACAATATTCACTTTATTCACGGTCCGGGTTGCCCAGTGTGCGTTATGCCTAAAGAGCGAATTGACCATGCCGCTACCCTTGCCTCTCAAGCCGATACCATTTTAGTCACCTTGGGCGACATGATCAGAGTGCCGGGTTCAATGGGCAGCTTGGCGCAGTTTCGCGCTAAAGGCTGCGATATTAGACCTATATACGATCCATTGGATACCTTAAAAATTGCCCAGGATAATCCTGACAAAACCGTGATTTTTTTCGCTATTGGTTTTGAAACCTCAACGCCAATGACGGCCGCCTTACTGGCACAGGCTGAAGCACTGAAAATAGACAATATCTTGTTTCATATAAACCATGTGCTGGTTCCACCCGCCATTGATGCCGTGATGTCTGATAGCCGCAGTAAAGTGAACGCTTTTATCGGTCCTGCTCACGTCAGCGTGATTAGTGGGGCTCAAATCTACCAATCAACTGTCGACCAATACAAAACCCCTGTTGTGGTGTCTGGGTTTGAACCGGTAGATGTGATGGAATCCATTTTACGTATCACACGCCAAAAAGTGGCAGGCAAAGCAGAGCTAGATAACCAATACAGCCGCTCAGTGAGTTACGAGGGCAACATTGCTGCACAACAACTTGTCGACAAATATTTTATGGTCCGTGACAGCTTTCGCTGGCGTGGATTAGGGCCTATTGCTAATTCGGCACTGACACTGCGTCCTGAATATCATCATCGCGATGCCGAACGCATTTATGCAAAAGTATTGCCGACAACCGAGATTGATGACCATAAAGCCTGTATGTGTGGCGATATTTTGCGAGGCTTAGCCAACCCTAAAGACTGCAAAGTGTTTGGCCGAGGCTGCTCACCACAAACACCGCTGGGCAGCTGCATGGTTAGCTCAGAAGGTGCGTGTAATGCTTATTACCGCTATGGAGAAGTTAATCATGCCATCTAAAAAGACGATTCAACTTAGCCACGGTGGTGGCGGTAAAGAAATGGATCAATTGATCCACGATTTGTTTTTTAAAGCCTTTGATAATCCGATTTTAACTTCGCAAGAAGACGCCGCCAAATTGAATATGTGTGGTCATATTGCTTTTACCACCGACTCTTTTACCGTTTCACCGTTATTTTTTGCTGGTGGCGATATCGGTAAACTCGCGATTGCAGGCACAGTAAACGATTTAGCCATGATGGCTGCACAACCCGAATATTTAAGCTGTAGTTTTATTATTGAAGAAGGTTTTCCACTGGATGACTTAACCACTATTGTGAATAGCATGGTTGCTGAATTACACAAATCAGGCGCGCGGATAGTTTGCGGCGACACTAAAGTGGTGCCTAAAGGCTGTGCTGACGGGCTATTTATTAATACCTCTGGTGTAGGGCGTATTTTACATCCGAATATTTCAGTGCGTAATTTACAAGTGGGCGACGCCATTATTGTCTCTCGTGACATTGGTTGTCATGGTGCGGCAATTTTAATGGCCCGTGATGGCTTAACACTTGAATCTGAGTTGTGCAGTGACTGCGATACGCTATGGCCGATTGTTGAACAACTGTTGGTGGCAAATATCGATATTCATGCCATGCGAGATGCGACTCGCGGTGGTTTATCTGCGGTGCTAAATGAGTGGGCCAAAGCTTCGAACATTGGCATTGATGTTGAAGAAGCCAGCATTCCTATTTGTGATGAAGTAAAAGGCTTATGTGAGTTATTTGGCTTTGAACCTTTCGATTTAGCCAATGAGGGCACCTTTATTATGGCATTGCCAATGGATGTCGCCGAAGGGGCTATTGAGGTGATGCAGCGCTATGGACATTGTGAACACGCAGCAATTATTGGCCATGTTACCGAACGCTATCCTGGAAAAGTGGTGCTACAAACACCTTGGGGCAGCAGTCGCTATTTAGATTTACCACAAGGTGAATTACTGCCAAGGATTTGTTAATGCATGAATACTCGATTGTGATGTCATTAATGGAACAATGCGAAGCGCTTGCACAGCTGCATAAAGCCACACGAATTGAACAAGTTGAACTAAAAATTGGGGTGTTAAGTGGCGTAGAGCCAACCTTATTGTCGACAGCTTTTGAAACGTTTAAATTAGACAGTGTTTGTCACGAGGCAAGATTAATTATTAATGTTCAGCCATTAGTGTTGCAGTGCAATCAATGCGAACAACAATCGCAAGTAGATGAACGAACCATTGTTTGCCCCATTTGCCAGTCAAATAAAACCACCGTGATTGACGGTGAAGACATGATGCTAATGCAGCTTGTCATGGACACATAACACAATATTTATCAAATAGTTATATTAAAATACCCTAACCTAATAACCAGAGTAACCTTACAAATACAAGGACAACACCATGAAATATTTATCAATTGCCTTTATCCTTGCCACTATTCCATCTATTGCTATGGCGCATGAGGGACATGGTGGTGTTGGACTGTTTCATCATTTAATTCAATTAACACCCGCCATTGCTCTTGTGGCAGTTGTAGCGTTTATCTATTGGAAGCGCAGTAAGTAATTGCCCAACCTGTAGTCAACACGTTCTGCGATGCTAAAGCTAAAATAGTTTGCTAGATCAACGCGATTAAACGTTGGTTATTTACCTTGGTTAGCACAACGCTTGAAACGCTGCTTAAAACCTTGATGATATAAAGGCTGCCAAACAAATAAGCCTTCCATCGGAAGGCTTATTATCTTGTTGCATTGCAAATGTAGACTTAGAACATTTCTGCAGGCATTGCCATTATCGATTTATCACCCTGATTAACTTGTGATAAATGATACTGAGATTTTGATAATAGCTTATCCATATAGAAGTCAGCCACAAACTGCTTTTGGGCAGCAAAGCTAGCATCTTCATGACTTGATGCCTTGTCAGCCATCAATAGCCAGAAGTAACCGTATAAGGCATAACCAAAGGCATCTAAGAAGTCGACAGCACAAGCGTTAACTAATGCTGGTTGAGTTTTCTTGTTGTCATTGACGTAGTTAGCTGTTGTGAGTAACTCCGCAAACACTTGGCTTACCATCGCTTTATGCTCAGTATTAGCCTGAGTTAATTGCGCAATACTTGCATTCACTTCAGCAACAAATTCAGTCAAAGTGGCGACATTATCGTAAGTAATTTTACGGCCTAAAAAGTCGATAGCTTGAATACCGTTAGTGCCTTCGTATATTTGTGCAATACGGGTATCACGAACAAATTGCTCGATACCGGTTTCACGAATATAACCATGACCGCCAAACACTTGCTGACCCATAACCGTGGCATCTAAACCGCGGTCGGTTAGAAATGCTTTTGAAACAGGTGTAAGCAAACCAACGTACCTAGCCGCTTTAGCTTGCACATCGCCACTGGCATACTTTGCTAAATCCAACTGCTTACCGGTATAAACCGATAATGCTCGGCCCGCTTCCGTCATCGCACGGATAGTGAGTAACATGCGGCGTACATCGCCATGCACAATAATAGGATCGGACGTTGCGCCAGTCGCTGAACCTGCAGCAGCAACACCCTGTAGGCGATCTTTAGCATAGTCGGTGGCCATTTGATAAGCCGCTTGTGCGTTACCTAGACCTTGTAAACCAATGGCTAAACGCTCGTAGTTCATCATAGTGAACATACACACTAAACCGCGGTCGGGCTCGCCAACTAAGAAGCCTTTGGCGTTATCATAGTTCATCACACAGGTAGCTGACGCTTTAAGACCCATTTTGTGTTCAATAGAACCCACCGTAACACCATTGGCTTCGCCTAAGCTACCATCGGCATTAACGCTGATTTTAGGCACGACAAACAATGATATGCCATTCGAGCCTGAAAGTTTTGCGAGTACTAAATGAATGACGTTTTCAGTTAAATCATGATCGCCGCCGGTAATAAAAATCTTGTTACCGGTAATAGAATAACTGCCATCATCTAGCGGTTCTGCTTTGGTACGAATACCTTTTAAATCAGAACCAGCATGTGGCTCAGTCATGTCCATTGCACCAGCCCATTGGCCAGAATATAAATTAGGTAAATAAGTTTGTTTTAATTCTTCATTGGCATGTGCATTAATACATAACGCTGCACCAGCGGTCAGTGAGTTATATAACGTAAACGAATTACACGAGCTGTAATTCATTTCATCCACTAACACGCCAAGCATTTTTGGCATGCCCATGCCACCAAAATCTGACTCACCACAAAGCCCTACCCAGCCGCCTTCTGAAAACTGCTGATACACTTCTTTAAAGCCATCAGGAGTAATAATGTCATTACCTTTATGAACCACACCTTGCTCATCACCACTGCGATTTAAAGGGTGAAGCAGATCACGGCTGATCTTATTCGCTTCATCTAGAATGGCTAATGCAGTATCCATGTCGACAACATCTGCCATAGCTGGAAGTTGTTCCCATGTAGCTTGGGCATCAAATACCTGTTCTAACAAGAATTGCATGTCCTTTAACGGGGCTTGGTATGGGTTCATAAGAGTCTCTTAAACAAATAATTAAAACAGTTGTTTTAATTTATACTAAAGCGCTACAAAAAGAAAAGCTTTTTAGCAATTATCTAACCATAATTTGACGAATGTCGGCTAGAGCGAGCCTTTATCTCGATAGTTTACGTTTCTCAGCCCAATAGGGTTCCAATGAGTTACAATTAGCCGTACGATCCTTGAGTTAGCAGCTTATTTGATTGAGATCTAAGGCCATTTTGAACTTTATTTGATGACCCAATAGGTCCAAACCCAAGTATTAAGCCCGAGTATTAAACCCGAGTATTAAACCCGAGTATTAAACCCGAGTATTAAACCACAGAATTAAACACGAATATTAAACTCTAGTAATAAACCATAGCGAACAGCACTTTTATGCATACACGTACTGACGAGATCCCCCCATCATCTTCCCTATCTGAGCACTATCAACAGATCACCGTCATTGGTAATGCACATGGCGATTGGCAACCTGCCGACATTGGACATACTTTTATTTTCAATGGGACTGAACATGATGCCGATAACGTTATTAACATTTGTAATGGTCCTTATGCTGGTTCGCATCAGGCCTTCGTTGTCAGTAATAGTTTAGATGACAATCAGTTAGTTTCATTGCTAACCGAAGTGGGTGAGAAACTCGAAGGACAACTTAACTGCTGGCCATCTTCGGGATTGGTGACCATTTTATTGATGTCGTTGATGGCAAAACAGGTCAATGTACAACGTATGTCTTTATTACCGTCTTTAGCGAGACCCAATGACATGCCTGCTTCAGAGCATTTGCCTTGCATGGTGCATAATTGGTTAGGTGAGCGTCGTATTGCATTAGGTTTGCAACTCACCAGTAATAATATTCAGTGGCCCGAATTGTTTGTAGATGATGCCTCTATCCTATTGCTTCACGAAGCTGAACCCGTTGATATTAATCCGTTTGAGGTTCTATTGAGTGATGCGGTTCGTCGACGCCAAAATGAAGTGTTGACCCCAGATAACGCTGATCCGCAATTTAAAACCGCCCAGCGCTTAGCCTTGCAAGTGACGACTGAACAACCTGACAATCTTGATGTGCAATATGCGTTGTTAGCCGCCTTGAGTAACTTACCGAGCGTGCAATGGTTAACCTATGCTAACCAAAGCGATCTCATCATGGCAGAGTCTTTGTTTTATAATCAGTATCCACAAACAGCCAGTTATTGGTACCTTATCGATAATCAAGCATCACAATACTTAGATACTATCCGCCATCACCTTGCTTATTGTCAGCAAGTTATCGCGTTAACGGCAAAACAGGCAAATGCAGACTCGTAAAGTATTGGTTAACACCAAACAAAAACGCCTCTATTTAGAGGCGTTTTGTTGTTAATGATTAATTGTTAATGGTAACCACTTACCACATTAAATCATCTGGAATTGCATAATCTGCATATGGGTCATCGGCTCCACTCACCTGCTCAACAGAATCTTTAGCGGCTTTATCCCATAAGTAACCACACCATTGTGGAACAAGTAACTTCACTCGTTCTGCGAGCTTATGCGGCACGATGTAGGTTTTATCTTCATAACGGACTATGCCTAAACTGCCATTGAGTAAATCAGCTTGGATTTTATCGGTAATATAAACCGAATAAATTTTGTTTTCTAAGGTGAAGTTAAACTTAAGCTCAGCATCACGGGCTACGGTAATAGCAAACTTAGAAAACTCGCTGATTAAACCACGTACTTGACCTTTTTCAGATGCTTCAGCAAAGCGCTTTTCATTCAATGCTTTATCTTTTTTCGCTTGTTGCAACTTTTGCTCAGCAATTTGTTGCTTGAGCTCTGAACTGCCGTCATCAACTTTGGCTTTTTTGTCACGACGCTTTTGTGTTTTTGCATCGCGTACTTTTTGTTTACTGGCAAGACCTGCTTTAAGCAGTTGATCTTGTAATGCATTTGCCATGTTATTTACCTTTAAATTTATCGATTTTTATAAACCGTGCTTGGCGGCTATGTCGCCTAATTCTGTCATTGCAATACTGGCTCCACCCAATGACCAACCACCATCAACAGGCAAAACAACACCGGTAATGTATGACGCCATGTCTGATGCAAGGAACAAAGCTGCATTAGCAATATCTTGGCCTTTACCATTGCGTTTTAGCGGCACACTATTAGCCACTCGTTGTTGCAGTTCCTCACTGGGTGCTAAGCGATTAAAGCCTTCGGTATCTTCTATTGGACCAGGTACGATAGAGTTAATTCGTATCCCTTCAACACCCCACTCTAACGCTAATGTACGAGTCAACATATCGACTCCGGCTTTAGCGGCGCAAACATGCACTTGTAACGGCATCGCGATATACGCTTGTGGTGCGGAAATTTGAATAATGCTGCCATTCGGGCGAGATAACAATGGATAAGCTTGTTTCAATACTTGAAAACTGCCAATTAAATCAATATCTATAACCGATTTAAAGCCATTGTTCGACAGCTTTGCGGCACTGGCCGGAAAGTTACCCGCTGCGCCACTCACTAACACATCAATATGACCGTAAAGGTCAGCAATTTTTGCAAAACCAACCGTTAATGCATCGTTGTCACGTACATCGAAACTGACACCTAAATGTTTGGCGTTCGGGTTAGCTTGGCTCAGTAATTCTACCGCAGCATTAACCTTATCAATACTGCGACTTGCGACCGCAACATTGGCGCCAGCAGTAGCAAATTGAATCGCAACTTGAAGGTTAATGCCAGATGTACCGCCAACCACAACAACATTTTTGCCTGTGTAATCAAACCCTGTTCTATCAAACCCTTTGTCATCAAACATAGTCATCCCTTATTTCTGTGTGATTTGGTTAATGTAGATAAGTTTCCTTTACCCACTAGATTGACCAAGTCCATGACTCAGTCAATTTAGCCGTTAGCGCGATAACAAATCAAACATGCAGTGATTGATAAATAGCTTTAAGTGCTGCTAATGGATCGGCTGCTTGAGTGATAGGTCGACCAATCACCAAATAATCTGACCCTGCCGCAATGGCCTGGGGTGGTGTCATGACGCGATGTTGATCACCAGCATCACTGCCTGCGGGTCTAATCCCCGGCGTGACTAAGGTAAAATCTTGTCCAAATGATGATTTAAGTAATTTAGCTTCTTGAGCGGAACACACAACCCCGTCTAACTCTGCTTGATGAGTCAATTTGGCTAAACGTAGTACATGTTCAAATGCAGGGACATTAATACCAAGTAATACTAAATCTTCATCTGACATCGATGTTAATACGGTAACGGCTATCAATATTGGTGCATCTTCGCCAAATGGTATCAATGCTTTTTTGGCTGCCTGCATCATGGCTAAGCCGCCACTTGCATGCACATTGGTCATCCACACGCCTAAATCAGCGGCGGCGGCAACGGCTTTTGCAACCGTATTGGGAATATCATGAAATTTTAAATCAAGAAATAAATCAAAATTACGACTGTGGATGTCTTTAACCAGATCGGGTCCGAATAACGTAAACATCTCTTTGCCGATTTTTAAACGACACATATCTGGGTCAAGTTTATCAATAAAGGTTAATGCGTCATTTTTATTGTCATAGTCGAGGGCGACTACAATGGATTTATCAGTCATTAGGACTCCAGCGGCAATAGCTTGTGTTAATGCATTTATTATAGGGATTCTATCTTGTGATGGCGACGTTATTCGCCATCGAGGCCTTTTATTCGCTTGATACTGCCCCACTGTTTACACGATGGACAATGCCAATACAAACCGTGAGAAGGGAAACCACAGGCAGTACAGCGATAACTAGGGCGGAATTTAATTTGTTGTTCAACAAGTTGTTCAAGCATGGACAGACTTTGTTTGGCTTGACCATCTTCAGCTTGTTTAATGTGTAATTTCATTAAATGCTGAAAGCCTTTCATGGTCGGATGACGATATAAATTATCGAGCATCATGGTTTCAGCACTTTGATGCTGGCCGAGGCTAATTTTATGTTCGGCGAGTGCAACTACTACACTGGCTCCCGCGCCATCAGCAATCGCTTTGGCGAGCAGCTCATGAAAACCATTTGGATCTTGGGTATCTCGATACACTTGCTTTGCAATTGAAACACCATCGGCAAATAAATTAATATCGGCCACTTTTAACTCTTGTAGCGCCTGCTTACATAGCTCAAATTGGCCTGCATCAAGATACATTTTAGCTAAGGTTAACCAAGCACGGCCGCATTGGGCGTCTTGTTTAATGGCTTGTTGTAGTTTTTTGATTTTATCAGCATCATTATTGGCTTCATCAGCTAGCTGACAATAAAAATGGGCCGTGGTGCATTTAAGCACTTGCTGACGTTTACGAGGTAGGCGCTTAGTGATATTGATGGCGTCTTGCCATTCTTTAGTCACTTGGTAGATTAACAGCAATTGTGTTTCAGCTTCTTCACTGTGGTCATCTTGGCTGACTAAGTTAATAAAGATTTCTTCAGCACGGTCATAAAAACCTGCAGCCATATAATCTTTACCTAACTCCATCATCGCAATGTCACGCTGCTCATTGGTTAAGCTGGGCCTAGCAATCAAGTTTTGATGGATGCGAATGGAACGATCCACTTCACCACGTTTACGAAATAACGAACCTAACGATAAATGGGTGTCGATAGTTTCATCGTCAACATCGAGCATGCTGATGAATAAATCAACCGCTTTGTCAGACTCGTTCGACAGTAAAAAGTTAAGCCCAGTAAAATAATCTCGGCTTAATTTTTTAGTCTGCTGGCTATCGCTATGACGAATACTGCGTCGTCCCATGTACCATCCATAACCGGCAGCGATAGGCAATAACAAGAACAAGATTTCTAGCATACTAGGCGGCTTGATCCTTAGGCGTTACAACTACACTGGTTGCATCCGCAGCGGTGAGCTTTTTAAGCGCTTTGTTACTTTTACGCAATGCGAGTTTTAACTTTACGATGTGATAACTTGCAAATATCCAGCTGATAATAAACCCGCTGAAAAATACCACCGCAAGCACCATAGGCAATCGATACTGCCCTTCAGCAATAAAGTAACTTAAGGTTACGACTTGTTCATTTTTAGCGCCAAATAATAATGCTAGAACAAACATCAATCCAACCAGTACAACGACAATAAATGATCTCACGCTATTCTCCATGAAGGTGCATCAATATAATGATTATCCAAGAAATTTACTGGGCTGACCAGCATTGACTGCCATTAGATACAAAAAAGCCTCCAATAGGAGGCTTTTTATTCAAGCGTTAATCAAGGATTAACAGCATCGACACGTTCGCGCAGCTCTTTTCCCGGCTTAAAGTGCGGTACATACTTGCCTTCCAAGTCAACAGAGGTTCCTGTTTTTGGATTACGACCCGTACGAGGCGCACGATAGTGAAGTGAAAAACTACCAAATCCACGGATTTCTATACGATCACCGGTTTCTAATGTTGTCGCCATTTGCTCCAACATTTCTTTGATTGCACTTTCCACTTCTTTCGCCGACAGTTGCGACTGCCTAGTGGCGAGTTTTTCGATAAGTTCAGATTTTGTCATCTTAGCTATCCCATATTATCAAGCCAAACACAGTCGCCTAATGGGGACAAGGTCCCCATACAACAGACGATTTTCGATTACTTACGAGCTGCTTTGAAGGCTTCAGCCATTGCGCTGCTCATTACAACATCGTCTTGCTTGTTCAAAGTAGCGATCGCTTCTTTCTGTTCAGCTTCATCTTTCGCTTTGATAGATAAGCTGATAGAACGGTTCTTACGATCTACACCCATGAACTTAGCTTCGATTGCATCACCAACTGAGTATACAGTAGATGCGTCTTCGATGCGATCTGCAGAGATGTCAGCTACACGAATGTAACCTTCAACTGTTTCTGCTAATTCAACTGTAACACCTTTTGCGTCAACAGCAGAAACAGTACCGTGAACTACGGTGCCTTTCTTCTTGTCAGCTAAGTATGCGTTGAATGGATCATCTTCAGTTTGCTTAACACCTAGGCTGATGCGCTCACGCTCTGGGTCTACTGAAAGAACTACAGCGTGGATCTCATCGCCTTTCTTGTATTCAGAAACTGCGTCTTCGCCAGTACCGTTCCAAGAAATGTCAGATAAGTGAACAAGACCATCGATTCCACCGTCAAGACCGATAAAGATACCGAAGTCAGTGATTGACTTGATCTTACCAGATACTTTGTCGCCTTTGTTGTAACGAGTTGCGAAGTCATCCCATGGGTTAACTTTACACTGTTTAAGGCCTAGAGAAATACGACGACGCTCTTCATCGATGTCTAGTACTAACACTTCAACTTCATCACCTAAGTTAACAACTTTAGATGGGTGAATGTTCTTGTTAGTCCAATCCATTTCAGAAACGTGTACTAAACCTTCAACACCTTCTTCGATTTCAACGAAACAACCGTAGTCAGTTAGGTTAGTTACGCGACCAGTAAGACGTGTGCTTTCTGGGTAGCGCTTGCTGATTTCTAACCATGGATCTTCGCCAAGTTGCTTAAGACCTAGTGATACGCGAGTACGTTCACGGTCATACTTAAGAACTTTAACGTTGATTTCGTCACCAACATTAACGATTTCAGATGGGTGCTTAACACGTTTCCAAGCCATATCAGTGATATGTAAAAGACCGTCAACACCACCTAAGTCTACGAATGCACCGTAGTCAGTAAGGTTTTTAACGATACCTTTAACAGCTTGACCTTCTTGTAGATTCTCAAGAAGAGTATCACGTTCAGCACTGCTTTCAGATTCGATAACTGCACGACGAGAAACAACAACGTTGTTGCGCTTCTGGTCAAGCTTGATAACTTTGAATTCTAATTCTTTGTACTCTAAGTGAGCGGTGTCGCGAACTGGGCGCACGTCAACTAGAGAACCTGGTAAGAAGGCACGGATACCGTTTAATTCAACAGTGAAACCACCTTTAACTTTACCATTGATGATACCGATTACAGTTTCAGCATCTTCGTACGCTTTTTCTAGAACGATCCAAGCTTCATGACGCTTAGCTTTTTCGCGAGACAATTGAGTCTCACCGAAACCATCTTCAACAGAGTCAAGGGCTACGTCAACTTCATCACCTACTTGGATTTCTAAAACGCCTTGTGCGTTTTTGAATTCGTCAGCATTGATTGGGCTTTCAGACTTAAGACCAGCGTCAACAAGTACCATACCGTTTTCGATGGCAACAACTGTACCACGGACGATAGAACCTGGACGGAACTCTAGGGTTTGAAGGGATTGTTCAAATAGATCAGCAAAAGATTCAGTCATGTTTTAGGTTACTTTCATTAAATAAACCACCATCCATCCTAGATGTGGAGTCTAGTAATATTATTCGTGTCATCCTTAACACGAATACCTACTGCACAATAATCGACCATTCGATTACGCAACAGTAATTTTTTGTCCAACGTATTCAAGTACTTGCTTCAATACATCTTCAATACCTATGCCGCTTGTATCAATAACAAGTGCATCATCAGCTGGGACTAGAGGCGAAGCGGCGCGATTGATATCACGGTCGTCTCGTTCAATAATTTCAGCTAAAAGGCGATCGATTTTAACATCGAAGCCCTTGTCCTGCAACTGATTATAGCGTCTTTGCGCACGTTCTTCAGCAGACGCAGTTAAAAATATTTTTACTGGTGCTTTAGAAAAAACCACTGTGCCCATGTCGCGTCCGTCGGCAACAAGTCCTGGAGCGGCACAAAATGCACGTTGACGGCGTAATAATGCCTCACGTACGCGTGGTAATGCAGCCACTTTTGAGGCAGCATTTGAGCATTCTTGTGTTCGAATGGTGGTGGTAACATCTTCACCTTCGAGAATCACTTTAATGGCATCTGCCTCGGTGCCCGTTAAAAATTGAACATCAAGGTGTGCAGCCAATAAGGTCAGTGCTTCTTCGTTTTCTAGCTCAACATCATGATGAATAGCGGCTAAGGCTAAAACACGATAAATCGCACCACTGTCTAACAAATGCCACCCTAAATGTTGTGCCAACAATTGGCATATCGTCCCTTTCCCTGCACCGCTTGGGCCATCTACTGTGATCACTGGAGATCGTTCAGACATAATTTCCTCCGAAAATAATCTATCTTCCTTGAAAAGATAAAGGGTTCATCAAAATAAGCGCGCGCATTGTATAACAAAAAAATGTTAATTACTGATGAATTTTCGGTTATTAAAACCAAGATCGCCCTTTAGCACATACCTGATGCGCTATAGGGTCCGTTTTAATTCCGCGCTGTAATATTATTTTGCTAGCTGTACAAATTGAGCAAAGTAATCTGGAAATGTCTTAGATGTGCAGTCTGGATCGTTAATGGTGATACCACAATCAGCAAAAGCCATCATTGAAAAACACATTGCCATACGATGATCATTATAGGTATCAATTGCTGCAGTATTTAATTCTGCAGGTGGTGTAATGGTAATATAGTCATGGCCTTCTTCAACTGTCGCGCCAACCTTACGTAATTCAGTGGCCATGGCCGCTAAGCGGTCAGTTTCTTTAATACGCCAGTTATATATATTGGTCAGTTTTGTGGTGCCCTTGGCAAATAAAGCCGCTGTTGCAATGGTCATTGCAGCATCAGGGATATGATTCATGTCCATTTCTATCGCGCGAAGGCTCGATTTTCTGGCAATAATGAAATCATCGCCCCACTCGATATCTGCCCCCATTTGGGCTAACGCATCGGCAAACTTAACATCGCCTTGAATACTTAAGCGTCCAACACCAGTGACTTTAACTTCACCGCCTTGGATAGCGCCTGCAGCGAGGAAGTAAGATGCCGATGAAGCGTCGCCTTCTACCAGTACTTTACCGGGTGAGACATATTGTTGACCGGCCTTAATTTCGAAACGTTGATATTGATGATTGATCACTTCAACACCAAACTGCTTCATTAGCGCAATGGTGATATCAATATAAGGCTTAGAGACAAGCTCGCCTTTAATATTAATGTTGACGCTGTCTTTGGTCAGTGGCGCGACCATGAGTAATGCGGTTAAAAACTGGCTTGATAAATCACCGGCAATGTCAACATTACCGCCATTTAAGCCGGTTGCCTTAATGGTTAATGGTGGAAAACCGTCATTTTTAAGATACGTGATATCGGCACCTAATTGACGCAGCGCATCGACCAAATCACCAATTGGGCGCTCCTCCATGCGAGGCTCACCGGTTAAGGTAAATTCGCCATGGCCTAATGTGAGTGCGGCGCATAATGGTCGCATTGCAGTGCCTGCATTACCAAGAAATAAACTCTGTGCGTCCACAGATGAAACAGCGCCACCTAAACCGGTTAATTCACAAACAGTATTATTGTCAGACAGCTGGTAATGCACACCTAACTGCTTTAATGATGCCAACATATAGCGAATGTCATCAGAGTCGAGCAAGTTAGTCAGAGTGGTTTTACCCTGTGCTAAAGTCGCTAGTAACAGTGCACGGTTTGAAATGCTCTTAGAGCCTGGAATGTTAATTTCGCCATTCATGCGAGTAATTTGGTCTAGACGCAGTTGTTTCATTAATACTCTTCTTTAGTGTTGCACTCATTAAACGTCTATCGACCGAGATATGAGTAAAAGGCTTCGCTGGAGAAATAAGTGTGACATTGTTAACGTGATGCGGATCGGTGCACATCTTAAAATACATGTCACTGGCAATTTTTCGGTACAGTTTGCTAATAATTTACTAAATAATTCTTCGTAGCCCTACGTTACTGATTGTCAGCAAGGATTCAACCGTTATTTTGTGTTTTAGGTGACTTTTATACTCAAGTTGAATTTATTTTATCTTTATCGCTTTTTTTATTAGCAAATCGGACCACAACATTGGCTATTTCACCTGTCAGGCTTAGTTGCCAGAAATCGTAACAACCCTCTTGCTAATATCCCATCACAGCTGATTTAGCAGTTCTTTATTGATGTAAATCACGTTATGCTTAAGACCATAATGCATATATTGTTAGCTTATTTCGCCCTAATGCCTGTAATTTTAAATAAGAAGGTCAATTCATGTTCAATTCATTAACCGCGATGCCTGCCGATCCGATTTTAGGCCTATTGACTCAATACCGCGAAGACAGCCACCCAAATAAAGTCGATTTAGGTGTGGGCGTATATAAAGATCCTGTTGGTCATACACCTATTCTAGATTGTGTAAAAGCCGCCGAAAAAATTCGTTTAGATACCGAAACAACCAAAGTCTACATCGGCCCGACTGGCTCTGCGTCATTTAACCAACTTATGGGTGAATTAGCTTTTGGTGCTAGCCACAGTGCATTACTGGCTAACCGAGTTCGAACAGTGTCAACCCCTGGCGGAACCGGTGCTCTGCGCGTTGCGGCTGACTTTATTAAGCGTTGTAATCCTAATGCAGTGTTATGGGTTAGCGATCCAACCTGGGCAAACCACACGGGTTTATTTGAAGCAGCTGGTGTTACGGTGAAAACCTATCCGTATTATGACTACGACAGCAAAACCCTTAAATTTGATCAAATGCTGGCAACCTTAAATACCATTGGTAAAGATGACGTAGTGCTTTTACATGCTTGTTGCCATAATCCAAGTGGCATGGATTTAACGACTGAGCAATGGGATGAAGTGGTTAAGGTTACGGTTAAGCAAGGCTTTACGCCATTAATTGATATGGCTTATCAAGGTTTTGGTGACGGCGTAGATGAAGATGCTTATGGCGTACGTCAAATGGCTGCAGCAGTTGAAAGCATGATTTTATGCAGCTCTTGCTCGAAAAACTTCGGTTTATACCGCGAACGTATTGGCGCTTGCTCAATTGTGGCGAAAGATAGTGCAACTGTAGATGTTGCCCAATCGGTATTGTTATACGTAGTGCGCTGTATTTATTCTATGCCGCCAGCACATGGTGCTGCGATTGTTGAAACCATTTTAGGCACCCCAGCCCTCAAGCAACAATGGTTAGACGAGCTAAAAGTCATGCGCGACCGTATTAACGGTAACCGCGCAATGTTGGTCAATCAATTAACGGCCAATGGTGTTGACCGTGACTTTAGTTTTATCGCCCGCCAAAAAGGGATGTTCTCATTTTTAGGTGTTAAGCCAGAACAAGTGGCAACCCTTAAACAGCAATACAGTGTATACATGGTCGGCTCAAGCCGCATCAGTATTGCTGGTATTAGTGAAACTAATGTTGATTATTTAGCGAAATCAATCGCGGCAGTGTTATAACCGATACTATTTAGATAATGGTTAGCAAGTAACATTACTGTATAAACAAGGTCGCTAAATGCGGCCTTGTTTATGTTAGGTCTACAAATTGTCTGCTTTGATATACCTCAGCTGAATATATCAAAACGGCTATTAAATATAGCCATTTTGTTATTCCATCATAACTCCCCAAGACCGCAATCCGAGTTAGGTTAACTTACCTGCCTTTGCAAATAACAGCGTTAAGTGCAGCCAAATCTATGCGATGCAATTTATCGAATTGAGCCAATATGGCTAATGCATAATACTGTTAATTCCCGGGTATCTATTAAAGTAATCGCACTGTTAAATATATAGGTGATGGTTGTATACGAATTGAAGCCGCTTGTAGTTTTTAATTTACGCTCATCGGGATACAGCTCCCATAGCATGAACATTATTAACATAATGGCTCTGTAGCTGTTTAAATTTGCATAAAAAGAGATAGCCTGACGCTGAATTTAATATATCAACAAAGCGAGTCAGCCATGCAAAATGAAACCATAAGTGTACAAGAGATCCCCGTATCCTCCGTTGTTTCAGCCACTGGCTGGTCACGCCAGGATACCACTTGGATGTTGAGCTTGTTTGGCACCGCGGTTGGCGCCGGAATTTTATTTTTACCGATCAATGCGGGAATGGGAGGTTTTTGGCCATTAGTGTTAATGGCACTCATGATAGGCCCAATGACCTATCTCGCTCACCGTGGATTATCTCGTTTCCTATGTTCATCAGCGATTCCTGGCAGTGACATCACTCAGGTCGTTGAAGAACATTTTGGTACTGGAGCAGGTAAAGCGATTACTTGGCTGTATTTTCTCGCCATATATCCTATTGTATTAATCTATGGCGTTGGGATAACTAATACCGTCGACAGTTTCATTATTAATCAATTAGGCATGTTTACCGACGTCCCAAGAATGTTACTCGACGGTACGCCTGCACTGACGGAAGCTGGCGGGCAAATAATCGATAAAGTCAGTGGTATTCCACGTTGGCTACTTTCTGGAATGCTCATCTTGGGCATGATGTCGGTGATGGTTGCGGGTGAAAAATTTATGCTCTCCGTGACGCGATTATTAGTCTATCCGTTAGTCGCAATCCTTGCTTTTATGTCCTTGTACCTCATACCAGACTGGAAGTTTGATGCATTAATGGTTGTGCCTTCGACAACTAATTTTCTTGGTACTGTCTGGTTAACCATTCCAGTGTTGGTATTTGCCTTTAATCATTCACCCGCTATCTCACAGTTCTCGGTTTCACTCAAAAAAGAACATGGCGCGAATGCCTCCCATAAAGCCGATGTCATCCTCCGCAATACAGCCATTATGTTAGTCGGATTTGTGATGTTGTTTGTGTTCTCTTGTGTACTGTCGTTAACACCGGCGCAGTTATTAGAAGCTAAAGCCGATAACTTGCCGATATTGTCTTATCTTGCCAACGTGCATGAAAGTGGCTTTATCAGTTATTTTGCCCCTGTCATTGCTTTCATCGCCATTATTTCATCTTTCTTCGGTCACTATATGGGTGCCACAGAAGGGTTAAAAGGCATTATTGTTAAGCAATTACCGGATAGCAGCGAGCCAGAAAATAGCAAAAAACTGGATAAATTTATTTTAGGGTTTATGTTTATCACCACCTGGGGCGTGGCGATTATGAATCCAAGTATTCTGGGTATGATTGAAGCGCTTGGTGGCCCGGTGATTGCGGCTATTTTGTATCTCATGCCAATGTATGCGATATACAAAGTCCCGGCACTGAAAGCCTACCGCGGTCGAGTAAGCAACATATTCGTCGTTATTACCGGTTTATTATCTATGACTGCCATTCTTTTCGGCTTGCTGAGTTAAATAAGATAATTTGGGCGGGCTCACACCCGCTCGAATTATTGATTGAGGCAGAGTTATGTATAAAAAATTCAGTAAAATGTCATGTTATGCTTCAACTTCTATTGTTATACATTTATCAAAAAACAAAAACTAGAAGTAGCTCAAAACCTTACTAGCATTATCTTGTTACTATAAAACCCATATCACATCCTTCCTTTGAGTTAATACGGTTAATGTCTTTTTACCAATCTCCCAAAAAAATGTCTGCATTTGATGCTAAGTTTGAAGCACAAAAAATAGCCTTCGCACCCGTAAGCTTTCAAGTCGCCCGTTGCTTAAGTCAATTTGGCTTACTGGCAAAAATTGATGACGCCGGAGACGAAGGTATTAGCTTAATTCAACTGATTCAATATTTTGAACTGTCTGAGTATGCCATTCATGTATTGCTCGATATGGGATTAAGCATGGGCATTTTTTGGTGTAAGGATGATCGTTATCGACTCGATAAAACGGGCTATTTTTTGCTTCATGATGATATGGCCGCCAAGAACCTAAACTTCGTCCATGATGTTTGCTATCAAGGCTTGTTTGATCTTGATGATTCACTTAAGCAAGGCAAAGCAATAGGACTTAAACACTTTGGCGATTGGGATACTATTTACCCAGGGTTAAGCCAGCTACCTGAACAAACTAAAAAAAGCTGGTTTGAATTTGATCATTACTATTCAGATCATGCCTTTGACAGCTTATTACCTTTGATTTTCAAGTCAGATCCGGCTCATATTATTGATGTAGGCGGTAATACCGGTAAATGGGCATTTGCCTGCACCCGCTATAATAAAAACGTCAACGTCACCATAATGGATTTACCCGGTCAACTTGCTGTGGCAATGAAAAATGCCCAAGCATGTTTGGTTGCCGACCGCGTTCATCCATTTGAAACAGATTTGCTTGATAGCAACAAACCGTTTTACCAAGGAGGTGATTTGTATTGGATGAGTCAATTTTTAGATTGTTTTTCTAAACAACAAATCATCACTATTCTTCGGCGCACAGTGGCTGCGATGAAACCTGGCAGTGAACTGTGTATTTTAGAAACCTATTGGGACAGACAGCCACACGAAGCGGGCGCCTATTGCGTTAACGCAACCTCGTTGTATTTTACCGCGATAGCCAATGGAAATAGCCGGATGTATCACAGTAAAGATATGCTTAAAATGATCAATGAGGCTGGCTTGTATGTTGATGAAGACATCGACAACATTGGCCTAGGTCATACTTTATTGCGCTGTAAATTAAAGCCGATGAATTAACAGAACTCACAGGCCAGAAAGACCAGTGGCAAGAAGTTCGAACAGTAATATAGCGATAACATACACATTTATTGCTGGCATAAAAAAAGCGAATGCTGTTAGGCATTCGCTTTTTTACTTTACTAAGCCGATCTTACGGTAAATAAATAAGCGGTTCGAATTAACTGTGCTTTACGGCGAAGTTATTCATAAAGTCCACTAAGGCTTGCACACCCGCTAGCGGCATAGCGTTATAAATACTGGCACGCATACCACCGACAATACGATGACCTTTTAACGCCACTAACCCAACCTGCTCCGCTTGGGCTAAAAACTCACTGTCTAAGGCATCATTCACTAGTTGAAAGGTGACGTTCATGCGTGAGCGGTTTTGTGGTGCTACACCGTTTTTATAAAACGGATTGCTGTCGATACAAGCATACAATAACGCAGCTTTTTGTTGGTTCACTTCAGCCATCGCACTTATGCTGCCATTTGCGGCTAACCACGCAAACACTTCCGAGGCTAAATACCAAGCAAACGTTGGCGGCGTATTAAACATAGAACCATACTCAACGGCAACGCGATAATCCATTACTGATGATTGCGGCAGACTTGGCAGTTTAAGCATATCGTCACGCACAATGACAATCGACAAGCCTGATGGACCAATGTTCTTTTGCGCGCCGGCATAAATAAGACCGTACTTACTGACATCAATTTCATGCGACATGATGGTCGATGATAAATCAGCAACAATTGGCCATGGACTGTCTAACTCTTCAAAAATCTCGATACCATCTACGGTTTCATTTGAGCAATAGTGCACATAACGATAATCTTTATCGATTGCCGTTAAGTCCGGCAGTTTAACCTGATGAAGCCCATTGATTTGCTCAACAATATTGATACTGTCAATATTGTGCTCGCTTACCAATTTCTTCGCTTCAGTTACCGCTGCCGATGACCACTGACCACTGACCAAATACAGTGCCTGACCATTATCGCCAAGAAAGTTATTCACTACGTTAGAAAATTGAGCCCGGCCACCACCGTGCATAAATAACACGTGGTAATTTGCAGGAATGTTCATCAACTTGCGTAATGTCACCTCTGCTTGATCGGTCAGCGCAATAAACTCTTTACTGCGATGACTGATTTCCATCACGGAGACGCCTAGGCCATTCCAATCAATTAATTCCTGTTGTGCTTTTTGCATTACAGCTTGAGGTAACATGGCAGGTCCAGCACAGAAATTATAAATCGCGCTCACAGACAACTCCTTTGACAAATAATCAATATAGACAATAACAATTTAACCGTAATAGTAAGTATTTTACGGGTTGATGAATAGGCCTTTATTTACCTATTTTGATGAAATTTATTCCGTAAAATAAAACGAGCGCCATAAGGGCGCCCGTTCGAGGATATCTACAACAAAAGTAATCTATTACTCTTGTTCGTCATCTCCGGTTTTGGCTTCGTCTGCATCTGTTGCTTCAACATCGTCAGTTGACTCAGCATCTGTCGCTTCAGCATCGATAACATCGCTTACTGGAATAACATTGCCTTCTTCGTCTAACAACTCTTCAGTTTGAATTTCTTCAATACGCTGCAAACCAACGACTTTCTCGTCTTCTGCGGTACGGATGATAGTCACACCTTGAGTGTTACGACCAATAATGGATACGCCTTCAGCAGGAGTACGCACTAAGGTGCCTTTATTACTGATCAACATGATTTCGTCAAATGTGCCTACTTGAACAGCACCAACAACTTCACCATTACGTTCACTGACTTTAATTGATACCACGCCTTTAGTACCGCGGCTCTTCGCTGGGTATTCACTCAGCTCAGTACGCTTACCGTAACCATTTTCAGTTACGGTTAAAATAGCACCGTCACCTTTAGGTACAATTAACGACACCACTTTTTGGCCAGCATCAAGTTTAATACCGCGAACACCGGTAGCAGTACGACCCATAGGGCGAAGTGCAATAATTTCTTCGCCAGTTTCAGCATCAATCTTCACTTCACCGGTTTCAGAATCACGCGCTTTTTCATTAAAGCGAACCACTTTACCTTCATTAGAGAACAACATAATGTCGTCACTACCTTCAGTAATATCAACGCCAATTAATTGGTCGCCGTCTTTTAGGTTCACCGCAATAATGCCGTTTGCACGAGGGTTACTGTAAGCTGTTAATGCTGTTTTCTTAACGGTTCCGTGCGCGGTAGCCATGATGATAAATTTATCATCTGCGTATTCACGTACTGGTAGGATTGCAGTAATGTGCTCACCGTCAGAAAGTGGTAATAAGTTAACAATTGGACGACCACGGGCTGTACGACTTGCCAATGGTAATTGATACACTTTTAGCCAGTACATCTTACCAAAGTCAGAGAAGCACAAGATGGTATCATGGGTGTTTGCCACCAATAACTTTTCGACAAAGTCTTCATCTTTTACTTTAGTTGCCGCTTTGCCTTTACCACCACGACGTTGCGCTTGGTAGTCAGACAGCACTTGGTATTTCGCATAACCTAAGTGAGACAAGGTCACTACAACATCTTCTTCATTGATTAAGTCTTCAAGACTCATATCAATTTCGTTGGCGTTGATAATCGTGCGACGTTCGTCACCGTATTGCTCAAGTATTTCTTCTAGTTCTTCTTTAATCACTTCCATCAAACGCGATGGAGTACGAAGAATGAATAACAAACCTGCAATAAGAACTAAAAGCTCTTCATATTCAGCTAAAATCTTGTCATGTTCTAGACCGGTTAAACGGTGCAGACGTAATTCCAAAATCGCTTGGGCTTGTTGCTCAGTTAAATAGTACTGACCGTCACGGATACCGAACTCAGGCTCTAACCATTCAGGGCGTGCAGCGTCATCGCCAGCTTTTTCAAGCATGCCTTGTACATGGCCTAATTCCCAACCTTGTGCAACCAATTTTGCTTTGGCTTCAGCAGGTGTAGGTGAAGCTTTAATAAGCGCAATAATAGGGTCGATGTTAGCCAATGCAATGGCTAGTGCTTCAAGAACATGAGCACGTTCACGGGCTTTACGCAGTTCAAATACAGTACGGCGCGTGACCACTTCACGACGGTGAAGAATAAAACACTCAAGCATTTCTTTAAGGTTAAACAATTTAGGCTGACCGTTAGTCAATGCCACCATGTTGATACCAAAAGAACACTGCATTTGTGTTTGAGAATATAAGTTGTTTAGTACAACCTCACCCACTTCACCACGTTTGATTTCAATAACAATACGCATACCGTCTTTATCAGACTCATCGCGTAGGCCACTGATACCTTCTAATTTTTTATCTTTAACAAGCTCGGCAATTTTTTCAATCAAACGGGCTTTGTTAACTTGATATGGAATTTCATGAACAATAATACGTTCACGACCATTCTCTTCAGTTTCAATTTCCGCTTTAGAGCGCATGATAGCGCGACCACGGCCAGTGTGATAAGCATCGATAATGCCTTTGCGACCGTTTATTGAAGCTGCCGTTGGAAAATCTGGACCTGGAATGTATTCCATTAACTGTTCAATCGATAAACTTGGATCTTCGATTAACGCCAAACAGCCTTTCACTACTTCTGTTAAGTTGTGAGGTGGAATGTTAGTGGCCATACCAACCGCAATACCTGATGAACCATTGATTAATAGGTTCGGTACACGTGTTGGTAACACCGCAGGGATCATTTCGGTGCCATCGTAGTTAGGCACAAAATCCACAGTTTCTTTTTCAAGGTCGGCTAATAATGAATGCGCCAACTTTTGCATGCGGATTTCGGTATAACGCATCGCCGCTGCCGAGTCACCGTCGACCGAACCAAAGTTTCCTTGTCCGTCAATCAATGTGTAGCGTAGCGAGAACGGTTGCGCCATACGTACAATTGTATCGTATACAGCTGTATCACCGTGTGGGTGATATTTACCAATTACGTCACCAACGACACGAGCGGATTTCTTATATGGTTTGTTCCAATCGTTTTTTAATTCGCTCATTGCGAACAATACTCGACGGTGAACTGGTTTTAAACCGTCACGGACGTCAGGTAATGCACGACCTACAATTACGCTCATGGCGTAATCAAGGTAAGAATTTTTAAGTTCGTCTTCGATGTTAATTGGCGAAATAGATGATGCCAGATCAGTCATAAACTGCGCGTTCCCCTAAAGTGAGCTGACAATAAAACTTCCATATTATTATCTAGCTTAAAAACGTGATTTGGCATTCTAACACAGATATTTAATGTCGCCAGAGCAAAGACCAGCCAAATGCTCTATCACTCTTAAAAATTACAAAAAAGCTAATATTTTCAGCTAATTTAGTTTATTCATTGGCTAATATACGACTAAATTTGAGCAACAATTATCGTTAACTTGTTGATGATTTAAGCAGTTGATAGCATAAAACATCCATTTACCTCGCTTAAATGGATGTTTTATGAGCAAGCGTAAACGACAAAAGCCATTGTTGACTACTATTCGCAAAGGTTATCGCTATAATAGCGACCATACTTTATTACACACTTAGGTTACGTTATGTCACACGCTGAACAATCGACACCCAATGTTGATCCACTCGAGATCGCAAAATTTGAAGCCATGGCGCAAACGTGGTGGGATCTCAATGGCGAGTTCAAGCCATTACATTTACTTAATCCACTGCGTTTAAACTACATTGACCAAACCGCTGAAGGTATTTTTGACAAAAAAGTACTTGATGTTGGCTGTGGTGGCGGTATTTTGTCAGAAAGTATGGCGCGCCTAGGTGCTAACGTTGACGGTATTGATATGGGCAACGCACCACTTGAAGTGGCAAAACTACATGCCTTAGAGTCTGGTGTTACGGTTAATTACCTCAAAACAACAGCCGAAGCACATCGCGATAACCACCGCGAATATTATGATGTGGTCACTTGCATGGAAATGCTCGAACATGTACCCGATCCCCAATCGGTTATTCAAGCCTGTTGTGACATGGTTAAACCTAATGGTTTTGTGTTTTTCTCAACCATAAACCGTAATATCATGTCGTATTTAAAGACGATTATCGGCGCAGAGTATTTATTAAAAATGCTGCCCGTTGGTACTCACGATCACAGCAAGTTTATTCGCCCATCGGAACTGATGGCATTAGTCGATAACACCGACTTATTGTGTAAAGATGCGCTGGGAATTACCTACAATCCATTGTCAGGTGTGTTTAAGTACACTAAAAGTGTTGATGTAAATTATATGATAGCCACTCAAAAAATTGATTAATCATCCAGGTGATTCTTTTCAACATTTCAATGTGAATGCACCACAATAGCGTTATGTTGTGCCAATAACGCTATAAAGGGCTTGCACTGTCTATTGTTATTTTATCTCGTTAGGAGCTAGCCCTTGCATAAACAAGATATAAAAGGAGTGCTGTTCGATTTAGACGGTACCTTAGCCGATACCGCACCAGATTTAGTACAGGCATTGAATCTCAGCTTGGATGAAGCCGGTTTTAACGTCCAACCGCTTGACTTGATGCGCCATGCGGCATCACATGGCAGCTTATATTTAGTTAAAACGGCCATTCCAGATGCCGATGAACAAGTACAAATTACCATCCAGCAAGCACTACTTCAGCATTATGCCCGTATCAATGGTGACAACAGCCGTTTATTCGCTGACTTACCCGAACTATTATCCTTATTTGATGCCCAATCGATTCCTTATGGCGTAGTGACCAATAAGCCGGCTCGATTTGCCAGGCCATTAGTGGAAAAGCTTGGTTTAACTCATAAATTGAAAACCATGATCAGTGGTGATAGCACTCGTCACTCTAAACCTCATACCGCACCAATGCTTTTAGCAGCACAACAAATTGCCATTGCTCCTCAAAGTATCTTATATCTAGGTGACGCTGAACGTGACTTAGTCGCCGCCCACAATGCCAGTATGTTAGGCGGCGTTGCGTTATGGGGTTATTTATCTGCGACAGATAAACCTGACACATGGCCAGCAGGCAAACAATTTCAACACGGAGCCTCACTTAAACAGTTTTTCACTGATTAATGACACTATTGGGCATCAAGTTAGCGGGATATTTGTGCTAAATGAACAAAGCATGAGTGAAGTTTAACGGGTCTTATTCGGCTTAAATGAACAGTTAACAGTCATCAATTTCTACCCGATCAAAACCAACAAAAGATCAACCAATAAACGGTCCATTTTTTTTGATCGCTGTTTATTTTAGCGATCAAATTTTTATCATTTGATGGATTAAAAAATATCATTTATCAAAAACTCTTTATGAATTTGGGCTCTAGGGTTAGTTGTCACTAACCCTGCCGTTTATCCTCAAGTTATCCACAAGAAGTTAATGAAATTGTGGCTTGCAATAAACCTCAAACCTCACTATCTTGTATCTTAGATTTTAAATAACACCATATCTTGTGTGTGGCTGACAATCAAAACACTACTCCACGACGTTCCAAAGGATGTAGTGGCTAACTGAACGTACTGGTGTTTAACTACCACGTTGTGAGTACATCAGGTTGATTGTTTTAACATGGAATTGTTTTGTAACTGGTTCGGATCGAATCAAGCAGCACTGCATCCAACAACAGATCACATGATTAGATATAGAACCAAGGCCTCTCTTCAATGAATAGCAATATGACAGTCACTAAACGCAGTGGCGAACGTGAATCTATCGATTTAGATAAAATTCATCGCGTGATCACTTGGGCAGCCAAGGGATTAAAAAACGTCTCAGTATCTGAAGTAGAACTTCGATCTCATCTGCAGTTTTTTGATGGCATTCCAACAGAAGCCATTCATGAAACGATCATTAAAGCTGCGGCTGACTTGATCTCTCCTGAGTCACCTGACTACCAATTTGTGGCTGCCCGCTTAGCGGTGTTCCACTTACGTAAAAAAGCGTTTGGTCAATTTGAACCACCAACGTTATATGACCATGTCACCAAATTAGTTGAACTGGGTAAATATGACATGCATATCATGGCTGACTACAGCCGTGAAGAATTAGACACACTCGACACCTATATCGATCATTGGCGCGATTTGAACTTCTCTTATGCCGCGGTAAAGCAACTTGAAGGTAAATACCTGGTTCAAAACCGTGTAACGCATGAAGTGTACGAAAGCGCCCAGTTTTTATACATATTAGTCGCTGCATGTTTGTTTGCCCGTTACCCAAAAGAAATTCGTTTGAAGTACATTAAAGACTTCTATGACGCGACGTCTCTGTTTAAGATTTCTTTACCAACACCAATCATGGCCGGTGTGCGTACCCCTACACGTCAGTTCAGCTCATGTGTATTGATTGAGTGTGATGACAGCTTAGATTCAATCAATGCGACTGCATCGTCTATCGTTAAATACGTTAGCCAACGTGCTGGTATTGGTATTAATGCGGGTCGTATTCGTGCCCTTGGTAGCCCTATTCGTGGCGGCGAAGCATTCCACACCGGTTGTTTACCATTTTATAAGTATTTCCAAACTGCGGTGAAGTCGTGTTCTCAAGGCGGCGTACGTGGAGGTGCAGCAACTCTTTTCTATCCTTTATGGCATCTAGAAGTTGAATCGCTATTAGTACTAAAAAACAACCGTGGTGTTGACGACAACCGTGTACGTCATCTTGACTACGGTGTGCAGTTAAACAAATTAATGTACCAACGTTTGATTAAAGGCGAATATATCAGTCTATTCAGCCCATCAGACGTGCCCGGTCTTTACGATGCATTCTTTGAAGACCAAGTTGAGTTTGAACGTTTATACCTTCAGTATGAACAAGACAGCAATGTCCGCAAAAAACAAATTAAAGCGGTTGAACTGTTTTCATTGATGATGCAAGAACGAGCTTCTACTGGCCGTATCTATATTCAAAACGTCGATCACTGTAATACTCACAGCCCGTTTGACTCTAAAGTTGCGCCAATTAAGCAATCTAACTTATGTTTAGAAATTGCTTTACCGACTAAGCCACTTAAAAACATCGATGATCCAGACGGTGAAATCGCGTTGTGTACCTTGTCAGCACTTAACTTAGGCGCAATTAAAGATTTATCAGAGCTTGAACCATTAGCTGATTTAGCTGTACGTGCGCTAGATAACTTACTTGATTACCAAGATTACCCAATTAAAGCTGCGCAAACGAGTTCAATGAACCGTCGTACCTTAGGTATTGGGGTGATTAACTTTGCTAACTATTTAGCTAAAAACGGTAAAAAGTATTCAGACGGTTCAGCTAATAACTTAACTCACAAAACCTTTGAAGCGATTCAGTTTTATTTACTAAAAGCGTCGATGAACTTAGCAAAAGAGCAAGGTGCATGTCCGTTATTCCACGAGACAACTTATTCGAAAGGTATTTTACCTATCGACACCTACAAGCGTGATTTAGACAAGATTTGTGACGAGCCATTGCACATGGACTGGGAAAGCTTACGTAGCGACATTAAGCAGTACGGTTTACGTAACTCAACCTTGTCTGCGCTAATGCCGTCTGAAACCTCATCGCAAATTTCAAATGCGACTAATGGTATCGAGCCTCCACGCGGTTTAATTAGCGTTAAAGCCAGTAAAGATGGTCAGTTAAAGCAAGTCGTTCCTGATTTTGAATTACTGAAAGATAAGTATGAACTGCTGTGGAATATGCCAAACAACGATGGTTACATCCAACTTGTTGGTTTAATGCAGAAGTTTATCGACCAAGCTATTTCGGCTAACACCAATTATGACCCAAGCCGTTTTGAAGGCGGTCGTGTACCGATGCAAACATTGTTAAAAGACTTGTTAAGCGTCTACAAACTGGGCATTAAAACATTGTATTATCATAATACTCGTGACGGTGCTTCTGATCAGTTTGACGACATTATTGCTGTCGAAGAAGAAGACGATGGTTGTGGTGGCGGTGCGTGTAAGATCTAATCATCACTTTATGTATATTTAGCGGGGGCCTTCCCCGCTTTTTGAAAAATGCGTTTTCAGGACACCTAAATAATGGCTTACTCAACATTTTGTCAAACACCTAACGATTCTACCAAAGAACCTATGTTTTTCGGTCAATCGGTTAATGTGGCACGCTACGATCAACAGAAATATGAAGTCTTTGAAAAACTAATTGAAAAGCAATTATCGTTTTTCTGGCGTCCAGAAGAAGTTGATGTCAGCCGTGACAAAATTGATTTCGGTAATTTGCCTGAACATGAACAGCATATTTTCCTATCAAATCTAAAATACCAAACATTACTCGACTCAATTCAAGGCCGTTCACCGAATGTGGCATTTTTGCCTTTGGTATCGCTACCAGAATTAGAAACGTGGATTGAAACATGGTCGTTTTCTGAAACCATTCACTCGCGTTCGTACACTCACATTATTCGTAATATTGTTAATAACCCGTCTGTGGTATTTGACGATATTGTACAAAATGACGAAATCTTAAAGCGTGCCGGTGATATTGCCGCTTATTACGATGACTTAATTAACCTCACCCAGATTAATAACTTGTTAGGTGAAGGTACGCACGTCATTAACGGTAAAGAAATCACCGTTAATTCACGTATTCTTAAAAAGTCATTATATTTGTGCATGATGTCAGTTAATGCCTTAGAAGCGATTCGCTTCTATGTCAGTTTTGCCTGTTCGTTTGCCTTTGCAGAGCGCCGTGTCATGGAAGGTAATGCTAAAATTATTCGCTTAATTGCCCGTGATGAAGCATTACACCTCAATAGTACACAACACATTTTAGCTCTGATGCAGGGTGGTAAAGACGACCCAGAAATGGGAGAAATTGCTGCTGAGTGTAAGCAAGAAGCGTATGACTTATTTGTTAAAGCGGCAGAACAAGAAAAAGAATGGGCCAAGTACTTATTCAAAGATGGTTCGATGATTGGTTTGAATGAACAGATTTTATGCCAGTACGTTGAGTTTATTACTAACCAACGGATGAAGTCAGTTCACTTACCTCAACCTTATGATGAACAGTCAAACCCACTACCGTGGATGAAAAACTGGTTAGAAAGTGATGCAGTACAAGTTGCCCCACAAGAAGTAGAAGTGTCATCTTATCTTGTTGGTCAAATTGATTCTTCTGTTGATGGCGACGAGTTTTTAGATTTTGACCTATAAAAATTTTTTCAAAAAAGCCCCTATCGTGAGCTTGAAAGGACAGCCGGTTATTTTATTTGACGGCCAACATTCAAGCTTATTAGAAGCGCTTGAGTCGAAAAAAGTGAAAGTGTTTTCAGAGTGTCGTAATGGATTTTGCGGCGCGTGTAAAACCACAGTTATATCAGGAGAAGTCAAATACTTCTCCGAGCCACTAGCAGAACTGAAATCAGATGAATGTCTGCCCTGTTGTTGTGTACCTGAGGGTGATTTAAACCTCAAACTATCAACTGAAGGTGTACAAGTGGTGGCTAAACGTCAATATGTTTCAACCAATGACACTCATAAGCCAACAACTGCGTTAACCCAACAATTACAGGCTAACCCTAAACTTGTCCACGAACGTTAACTTATCGTCCCGTTAACACCCTCCTAGATGTTCAAAGCAACACTTAGCAACACACGTTTACCCGTCTCAATCTTAGTCACGCTGTGTTCATATTTATCTGGACGAAATAAATATACTCGTCCCCATAAGTTCATGATGCATTTGGCACAACGAAACACCCCGCCCACTTTAGGTTGTACAAGAACAAAGTTGAGTTTGTAATAGCGGCCTTGTTGTACCGGATCGATATGTGTCATCACACGATGATGAGTATGGTAGGTCACCAGATTTATCGATAATATTCGACTGCTAAAAATGGCTTTATTGATCACCTTGGCCATGGTATCTCCAATGGGAACATCAGCAGCAGATTATACCTATTCGATAAAATTTTTGGGTCATATTCACCAGCCAAAATCATATAACATAGACGACACGATTTCATCAGGTTAGTCAGCAACTAACGCCATCGAACTTATCGCAGGGATATTGTTGCTTGATAGCTTGTACAGAAAAAAGTCTATTGATGATCTTGCTGGGCTAATAGTAAGGTTTCGAGATTAATCCTTTAATCATTATTGACTCGTGCTAATAATGGCTAATGCTAGTGTAGATAATGGCTATGGCTAGAGTAGATAATGGCTAATGCTAAAATAACTAGCATAAATAGTGATGAGTCAGCCACCGCCCATAACGAGTAAATCAATTCTCTATAGTGTCCATTTATGGCAATAATACCGTGAAAATTAGGCTCATTGACGCGTCAATAAGCCTAATGACGTAACACGAGGTAAGGTTAGCTCTCCGTCATGGTATCGCAAGATGAAACATAATGTTCAAGCTCAATAACACCTTGCAAAATCATCCCATGATAATGGGCTTTCACCAGTTGATAATTCATACTTGGTGCAAAGTAGTACGTCACCTCTTCGGCCCCGGTTTGCTCCACCGGAATAAGTTGTATCTCCCCCAAAGACGCGATGGTAGCGGTTAATTCGTCCTTTACATAAAATTGATAAGGTTCAATTGCATCTGAAGCTTGCCTAATTAACGCAAATTGACGTCGGCCAGCGAGCAAGTTTTCGCGTATTTGAATGGCTAAGGTGTCTACATCCCTTAATGGTATTTGGCTTGAGGTATAATTCTCAATATCGCCATCAACAACCACTCGTGACTCAAGGCCATTATTGTAAAAAGTGGCTTGCATGTCTCGTGAGCGAAAACCGGTTACCTGCTGATGAAAACTATCGGTTAGCCATTCATTGCGGTTATTTGACCACGATAACTCAGTACGTTGTTGATATTGAGTGCCAATTCCTAAAATACTGGCTTCACTCTTTGAGGTTATAACAGCAGATTTACCCTGCCAGTTCTCAGTACGGTTCATCTTACCAGTGTGTAGACCACTGAGATAAATAGCGTAATTAAAGCTTCGCTGGCAACTGTGTGGAATGTCACTGGCCAAGGCACTATTACTCTGCAATAAGCCACTAACCAAACACACAATGATCATCATTCTCGAGTCGACAGCATAAGCTGTCGCAGATATCCGGATGTTACGACACCCGGTCATCATAAGCATAAGCTTCACTCGCGACATTACTGTCATCATCAATAGTATCGCCTTAAAAGACTTCATTCACATTTAGGTAGAAGTTAGTTTCATTTTCACCGACCCCTACATCAAATCGTAAATTAATATTGTCTTTAATTTTGAATCGAAATCCTGTGCCATAGGCCGTTAATAGCGTATCGGTTAGCTCACTCACTTTAGGTGCCACACTACCAACAGCGCCCCAAAATACCATGCCATAACGTTGGAACACTGGTAAGCGATATTCAACTTGCCCCATCATCATTTGCTCGTCACGATATCGGCCTCTAATGTAACCTCGCATCGCGTCGGAGCCACCAAGATCAGGTAATAGATTCCAAGGTACATCGCCACTGGTTAGATGACCTTGCACTTGCCATGCGATTAAACCCGGTGTCGAGCCTAAATCAATATAGTTCGCTAATTCAATATTATAAGTAGAAAACGAATCGAACTGGTCATTTTGGTATAATCCAGCATCAACCTGAAATAACCAGCCTTTTGTTGCGTTTAAACGGTAATCTCTTGAATCATAAATACTGGTTACTACAACACCTGAGCTAAAGTTGTCTGGCAGAAGCGTACTTGAATCCACAGGAGCTTTTGTTGCGACTAATTCTAAGCTGTCGGCCGTGGTATAAATAAAGTCAGCACCCACACCAATAAAATAGTTACTGGCAACTTCGGTCATCCAACGCGGCTTAAAACTATACAGTTGTTCTTTGAACTCATGATGATTAAGGTCTTGGTCGCCTTGTTCAATCCCTATGCCATAATAAACAGCAGCTTCATTATGCAGTTCTAAGTCAAGCAACAAACGCTGTTTACCTTGATTTAAAAACGTCATATTTTCTACCGTGACGCCATAAGAATTGTTCACAGAAGCAAATGAATTCAACACCAATGATGAAGGCTGTTGTTCACTTGATGCGTTATCTGTTTTGTATAACCCCACCATAAGTAAACCCACACCAAACTTTTTCTCTGGGGTGTAATAAGCCGTAGGTAAATAACTCATATCAATAGCTTTAGTGTCATCGAATTCACCATCCGCGCCAAAAACCGACAAAATATCATCAATCCATGTTGGTTGCATATCTTTGGGGGTTTCAAATAAAGGTTCAACTGCGGTTGCGGCATTAGAAAAAACAAATAGTGTTAAAAGTAAGGTCCGTTTCATAAAAACTCTATTAAAATGTTAAAAAAAATAGGCGTGCATGATGACTTCCATGCCAAATTTTGGAATCACTGTTCAATGAGTTACCGACAATAATCGCTTCAAATAATAGCCGATTCAGATAAGAATCAAATAATAACTAAATCAAAAAAGATTATCCTACTCATCACTCAATTCTGACTGAAGAAGAACTTAAGTCTTGCTGAAGTTCTTCATCATTAAATACAAGATATTATACTGCGTTAAATGATGGCCTTTATACCTAACGTTAGTTTAGGCGTACCATCAGCAATATTTTAATCTATAGGCGCAACTGATATCATTACGCTAAATGACGGCCGCTAATATAACACGTTTGGCAGCTCTTTTTAGTGATAACTCAACATTCACCCCATCGATATCTTTCGGTAAAAGGATCAGAATCGACTATATTTAGCTGAATGGCTACAGCATTTTCATCTAATAAACAAGAGTCTACAAAGCACAAATTCAGTACTATTGAGCCTCATTTAATCAGTAGCCCATCAGCAAGTAAAAATTATTTCCTTAGATATATCATCCAGCGCGCAAGTAAGGTATAACGACGCTATGAAAACGCCTATACGATTACAACCACTGGTTGACGATGGTCTCGTCGATGAAGTGATAAGCCAACTCATGAGTGGCAAAGAAGCTACGGTCTATATGATCAGATGTGGCGATGCGATTCGCTGCGCCAAAGTGTATAAGGAAGCCACTAAGCGCAGTTTTAAAAAAGCAGCACAATATCAAGAAGGTCGAAAAACCAAAAACAGTCGACGTGGTAGAGCCATGGAAAAAGGTTCTAAATACGGTCGTGAAGAACAAGAAAAAGCTTGGCAGAATGCCGAGGTCGACGCGTTATATAAATGCGCCGCCGCTAAAATTAGAGTACCAGTGCCTTATGGCTGCTTTGATGGAGTGCTATTGATGGAGTTGATCACCAATATTCATGGTGATGTTGCACCTCGATTAAATGATGTTACTCAGATGAGTGCTGAACAAGCGCAAACGCAGCATTACGTTATGATGGGTTATGTCGTACGAATGTTATGTGCAGGTATTGTTCATGGCGATTTATCAGAGTTTAACGTGCTCGTAGATCAGAATGGACCGGTTATCATTGACCTGCCCCAAGCTGTTGATGCATCAGCAAACAATAATGCCAAAGCGATGTTATTTCGTGATGTGAATAATATGACAGACTATTATTCTCAATTTGCCCCAGAATTAGCCGCAACAAAATATGCTAAAGAAATGTGGGCCTTGTACGAACAAGGTGAATTAACACCGGAAACACAATTGACCGGTTTATTTGAAGAAGACACAACAGCGGCTGACGTCGATTCTGTATTAGAAGAAATTAACGCTGCATTTGAAGAAGCCCAAGAAAGACGCGAGCGCATGAGTGATGCAAACAGCGACGAATATTAAATCGATCGTTTATTCACTCATGTGAACACCTAGGGAGACATTCCGACAAATTATCGAATAAGTGATCGAATACACTATCGAATAAATTTTCAGGTTAATGTCTCCCTATTTAATTAGCCCTTCTCCTTTAATTAACGCCAAGCCAACCCGAGTTGACGGCTAATTACCCCTAGTGAATACCAAATTAGTACCAAATTAAGACGCTCATCTCAACTAAGCAAGTTGGTTAACCATAACCATAACCGCTAGCCGCCTAAACACTGCACTTTTATGCGACGCTTGTTAACGCTATCGTGTGCAAAAGCACTCTCATTACTGGCTAAACCTCAATCAATTGCTTTTTCCCACATAGTCATGAGTGAACCGTTATGTTTGCTAAAAAGTAATATGATCAATTTACACACTTTATATAACCTTGCTTTTTACATGGGTAAATAGGCGTATAATGATATTGGAAAGTTAACAAGGAGAATATTATGAGTAGCTATGTTCTATCGGTATTACTCGTTTGTCTGACTATTTTTATGTCAGCTAATGTTATTGGAAATGAAAATGGAATGATGAGAATGTCTCAGATGCCTGCATTTTCCGATTTTGATACTAATCAAGACAAATTGATATCTGAAGAGGAATTTGAACGCTTTCAAAAAGCCAGGCAAGCATTGCATCAATCTGAAGGGCGACGATTAAAAAACGCATCGGATTGTGATGAAATGTTTGAGCGTATCGATTTGGACCGCAATAAGTTTATTGATACTGAAGAGTTTCAATCTCATCACGAAATGATGAGAAATTCTAAATAATCACAGTTTGGGATATCTACATAATCTCAGCTCGGGATAATAATCAACATCGCTTTAGAGAGGTAATCAGCATCACCTCTCTTTTAAATACGCTATAGCATAGCAAACGACTTAGTTGTATCTACACCTGCAAGATATAGCGCCATTTTTCCACACCATCGCTAAAATTACTCATTACTCATTACTCATTACTCATTACTCATTACCCATTACTCCTGCGCTGCAATAAGCTTACTTTTAAATACGCCATAAAAAGCAATACAAGCACCCGCAAAACCTAAAAACGAGCATATTAAGCGATAATCAGTGTTGTCGATGAAGAAGTTAGCCACACTGAATACCAACAAAATGAATAAGCCAATATTTTTGGTCATCATCATTTTAGGCTCGAACATCAACCATTGATCACATTTAGGGCACTGTGTTTCAACCCCATGTTTACCTTTACGGACTTGTTTAAGCGCTTTACGGGCAAAGATACCCTTACAACGAGGACACTCCATTTAACATTACCTTCAATAATTTTTATCAATATAATACAATTAATTAACTCTACATCAAAGTTTTCCTTGAGAGCCAATATTGCAGAGCAAGCTAATATCATTTAATAACTCACACCATTTGGAACGTTCGTTCAAAATAGTAATTGAACGAATGATATAGTTAGTTTATAGTAACTCATGGCTCACATTATGAGCACGCTAACTCGCTACAAATAGAACTTATTGGCAAGTATATCAAATGATAAAGAGCTTAAGCACTTTGCTCATAACCCAAATGGAACAATGAACATGCATAAAATGATTGGATTTGATGTTTACGGCACATTAGTGGATCCAGTGGATATGGGCCAGCATCTGCAGCAATTGATTGGCGACAAGGCACAAGCATTTGGTCAATTGTGGCACGATAAAAAAGTCGAATATGCATTTCGTCGTGGCTTAATGCAACAATATGAAGATTTCGGTGTGTGTACTCAACAAGCTTTACAATATTGTTTATCTGTTTTCAACGTCACACTGTCAAACAGCGAACAACAAGATTTACTGGCTAAATTTAGTCAACTCACGGCTTTTGATGATGTCATTCCTGGGCTAGCATTACTGCGCAATCAAGGTCATACCCTCGCCGCTTTTTCAAATGGACCTGAAGTTGCGGTTCGTACACTGATGCAAAATTCAGGCGTTTTACCGCAGCTCCATGACGTTATCAGTGTTGATGACCTAAAGACGTTTAAACCTAACCCCGCCGTTTACCATTATTTAATGACTCGCACCCAATCTGACCTCAATCATTGTTGGATGGTGTCGAGTAATCCATGGGATGTGATTGGTGCAAAAGCCGCCGGACTGAATACGGCTTGGATCAAAAGAGACAGTAAAAAAATATTTGACCCGTGGGGCATTGAACCAGACATAACCGCCAGTAGTTTAATCGAATTAAGTGAACAACTGGATGCCCTGTAATAAATAACTCACATGCTGTATTTAAACAATATAAGCATAACTCATACGCGTTGATGCTAATACATTAAAACTTTACACGCTACACTAACCACATTGTGCTAAGCGCATTATCAATTTACTTAACCTGCTAACAGGTTGTACAAGGATATTTTATGACTAACCAATATACCCCGCCTAAAGTGTGGCAAAATAATAACAATGGCGCTAATAAGTGGGCGAACATTAATAGCCCTGAGTCAGGTGCAAGATTTGATAAAGTGCTGCCTGTCGGAGAGCATGCTTTGCAACTCTACTCGCTTGGCACACCAAACGGGCAAAAAGTAACTATCATGTTAGAAGAGCTACTGGCCTTAGGCATTAAAGAAGCTGAATATGATGCTTATCTGATTAACATCGGGGAAAAGGATCAATTCTCGTCAGGGTTCGTTGCCGTTAATCCAAACTCAAAAATTCCTGCTTTATTGGATAAATCAGCTAATGAAGACGAAAACGTGTTTGAATCTGCTTCAATTTTGGTTCATCTAGCAGAGAAGTTTAACCAATTCCTCCCTAAAGATGGCAAAGCCAGAACGCAAACATTTAACTGGTTGTTCTGGGCCCAAGGTTCAGCGCCATTCCTCGGTGGCGGCTTCGGTCACTTCTATGCTTATGCCGATGAAAAGCAGGAATATCCAATTAATCGCTTTGCTATGGAAGTTAAACGCCAGTTAGATGTGCTAGATAAACAACTGGCAAAAAACACCTTTATTGCTGGTGAAGAATATAGCATTGCAGATATTGCTATTTGGCCTTGGTATGGCAACTTAGTCTTGGGCAATTTATATGAGGCTGCCGAATTCCTAGAAGTAGAGACTTATACCAATGTTGTTCGTTGGGCTAAATTGCTTGAAACTCGTGAAGGGGTCCAACGTGGTCGTATCATCAATCGCTCTTGGGGCGAAGAATGGGAACAAGTTCCTGAGCGTCATTGCGCTGAAGATATTGATAAGGTTCTAAAACTGCGTCCTAGCACAGTAAAATAACTTAGTCGTCAACGTTTGGCGCTATTGTTTCACTGACTTATTTTGTTGCCATACTAAAAAGCCTTCTGCATTACAGAAGGCTTTTTTTGTTTCCGTATTTCAGTTCGAAACAACGACAGTTCGAAACAACGCAAATTGTGGACGTTATTTCACACTAGAAACTCTGTGACAATTAAATACTCATCGCAAGTTCTGCACCTTGGCGAATAGCGCGTTTGGCATCTAATTCAGCCGCCACATCTACACCACCAATTAAATGTACAGGTAATCCTGTGGCTTTCATTTCATCAACCAAACTGCGATTCGACATTTGTCCGGCACACAACACCACATTATCTACAGCAAGAATTTCAGATTGTTCACCTATTTTAATGTGAAGGCCTTGTTCATCAAACTTTTCGTAGCTTACGCCGGTTTTCATATGAACTTGATGTTGCTTCAACACGCTGCGATGGATCCAGCCAGTAGTTTTACCTAAACCTTTGCCCATTTTGGTGGTTTTACGTTGCAGTAAATACACTTCACGACCAGGAATATGTTCGGCTTCTTCAGTTAACCCGCCAGCATTCTGATAGGTTTTATCAATGCCCCACTGTTTTAACCATTTATCGGGTTGCAAAGTGCTCGATTCTAATTCGCATAAGAAATGCGCCATATCAAAACCAATACCGCCAGCACCAATTAATGCTACCGTTTTACCCATTTCAACTTGGCCCGTTAATACTTGTTGGTAATCGACCACTTTAGGATTATCAAAACCCGGTAAATCCAACGCTCGTGGTACCACACCAGCGGCGATGACCACTTCATCAAATTTCTCATTGGCCAGCACTGCCGCATCCAATTTAGTGTTTAGACGCAGTTCAACGTTATGCAGTTTAATTTGGTTAATGAAATATCGAATAGTTTCACTAAACTCTTCTTTACCCGGGATTTTACGCGCTAAATTAAACTGACCACCGACTTCAGACTTGGCTTCAAACAATACCACTTCATGTCCACGCGACGCTGCGTATACCGAGAACGCCATTCCCGCAGGACCGGCGCCCATAACAGCGATACGTTTTTTACTGGTTGTTGGGGTAAAATTAATTTCGGTTTCATAACAAGCACGGGGATTAACCAAACAGGTTGCCCGCTTCATCGCAAAAGTATGGTCCAAACAAGCTTGGTTACAACCAATGCAGGTATTAATCAACTCTGGGGTATTAGCTGCCGCTTTATTCACAAACTCTGCATCTGCTAAAAATGGCCGGGCCATCGATACCATATCAGCTTGACCTGATGCAATAATCGCCTCGCCAATTTCTGGGGTATTAATTCGGTTGGTGGCAATTAACGGAATCTTGACTTCTTTTTTGAGCTTTTCTGTTACCCAAGAAAAAGCACCACGCGGTACACTGGTCGAAATCGTCGGTACACGTGCTTCATGCCAACCAATACCGGTATTAATAATACTCACACCGGCTTGTTCAAGCGATTTTGCCAGCTGAACCACTTCATCCCACGTTGAGCCATTGTCGACTAAGTCGAGCATCGACAAACGGAACACAATAATAAAGTCACTGCCTACTTTCTGACGAATAGCGTTAACGATTTCAATCGGAAACTTAACCCGATTGTCATAACTGCCGCCCCATTCATCGGTACGTTTATTGGTGCGCGAACTGATAAATTGATTGATCAAATAGCCTTCAGAGCCCATGACTTCAACGCCATCATAACCAGCTCTTTTCGCCAATGCCGCGCTGGTAGCGTAGTCTTTAATCGTCGAGCGTACTTGACGAGCAGACATCGCAGAGGGAGTGAACGGGGTAATGGGCGATTTTACTTTGCTCGGCGCTAAGCTAAAAGGATGATAGCTATAACGACCCGCATGCAAGATTTGCATACAGATTTTACCGCCCGCTTCATGCACAGCATCGGTAACTATTTTATGTTTACCCACTTGCCAAGAAAAGCTTAATTGGCAGGCATGTGGCGCTAAACGGCCACGTAAATTAGGTGCGATACCGCCAGTAACGATTAACCCGACGCCACCTTGAGCACGCTCTTTATAAAAAGCTGCCAGTTTCTCAAATCCGCCTTTTTCTTCTTCTAACCCCGTGTGCATTGAGCCCATCAACACGCGGTTTTTCAGCTGTGTAAAGCCGAGATCTAAAGGTTCTAATAAGTGTGGAAACGACATTCAAACATCCTTTTTAAACAAGTGATTTAAACCAGCATACCCCGACAGTAAAGTTTGCTCAATCATTTAAACGCTCGTTTGTTAAAAACCTTTACAATTGAATTTCACATTTTTATTGATTTTCAGTTAGGATGACTACATTAGACTGATAAAGGAGTGGCAAATGTCCGCTAAACCCTCGTTTTTAAAAAGGATGTTTTTACTGTTATGGAATACAGTAAACGGTATCCGTAAGTTCATCATCAACGTTATATTTTTTGGTTTGTTGGCTGTCATCGCTGTAGTACTTCTCAACAGCGAAGATGAAATTGTCGTCGAAGATCAATCAGCATTAGTGCTGAACTTGTCTGGGAGCATAGTGGACCAAAAACATTATGTAGACCCAATAGAAATGGCATTTAGCCAAGGGCAAGCGAATGATCCAGAAGGTGAAATTCTATTAGCCGATGTACTTTATACTATTAATAATGCGACTCAAGACGCCCGCATTAACAGTATAGTACTGGACTTAGCGGATCTTCGTGATGCCGGTATTAGTAAAATGACCGCTATAGGTGAAGCATTAACCCAGTTTAAAGCCGCCAATAAGTCAGTTATCGCTATGGCCAATGGTTATGATCAAAACCAATATTTTTTAGCCAGCTTTGCAGACAAAATATACCTTAACAACCAAGGTATGGTAGCGCTTGATGGCTTAAGCCGTTATCGCTTATATTACAAGGCTGCACTCGAAAAACTCAAAATTACCACTCACGTATTTCGAGTGGGAACCTTTAAATCAGCTGTAGAGCCCTTTATTCGTGACGATATGTCTGATGCCGATAAAGTCGCCAGTAAAGTATTGTTAAACGATATTTGGCAAAGTTATTCAACTATTGTGGCCAGTAACCGTCAAATAGCCCCAGATCAATTAGTGTTAACTCCAGATGAATTCCTTGCTCAGCTTGATAAAGCTGAAGGTGACAGTGCTCAAATGGCTGTCAACATGAAATGGGTTGACGAACTGGTTTCGGCTGATGCGTTCCGTGTCGCGATGATTGAACGTGTTGGCAGTGATAAAGAAGGTAAAAACTTTAAGCAAATTAGCTTTAATGATTACCGAGCGTTAACCGCACCTATGCCTAGCTTTGTTGAAAAAGACGCAGTGGCCGTTATCGTTGCTAAAGGCACGATTCTTAACGGTAAACAACCTGCTGGACAAATTGGCGGTGAAAGTACCTCTGCATTGCTAATGAAAGCACGCTTTGACGATAAGGTGAAAGCCGTCGTGCTTCGCGTTGATAGCCCTGGTGGTAGTGCATTTGCGTCAGAACAAATTCGTCAAGAAGTGTTAGCCCTAAAAGCAGCAGGTAAGCCTGTGGTTGTTAGCATGGGTAGTCTTGCTGCATCTGGCGGATATTGGATATCAGCCAGTGCCGACTATATTGTTGCAACACCAACAACCCTAACGGGTTCTATCGGTATTTTCGGTATGTTTGCTACGTTTGAGCAAGCACTGAATCATTTTGGTGTGACCTCTGATGGTGTCGCAACATCTGATTGGGCCGGATTATCGCCTGCACGCGAATTAAATCCGCAAGTGGCTGCTGTTGTACAACGCCATATTGAACGTGGTTATCATGAGTTTATTTCTCTGGTAGCAAAAGAACGTCATATGACACTAGAGCAAGTTGACAACATTGCTCAAGGCCGAGTATGGACTGGTAAACGCGCACTCACCTTAGGCCTAGTTGATGAACTAGGTGATATGGATGTGGCATTAGCCAAAGCTGCTGATTTAGCGAAAATGGACAAGTTCGACGTTAAATTGATTGAACAAGAGCTTAGCGCTGAACAACAACTGATGCAGCAAATCATGGGTGCGACTGCCGCTTATGTTCCAGACAGTGTTCGTCAAACCAGTTTCATTGAGCGCTTTGCCAAGCAGTGGGCTGGCGCATTTGAAACATTGTCGATGTTTGATGACCCTAATCATGTCTATATGTATTGCGAAAACTGTAATTACTAATCACTCAAATGACCGCAATATGAAGATTATTCAAAAAAAGCCTGCTTAGCAGGCTTTTTTATTGGGGATCGACAAATAAACTCGTATAATTTCCACAATCTGCAATCGCTGTTAAAGAAGAGCCTACATACATGACAAAACGTTCCATTTACGTTGCCTATACTGGCGGTACCATCGGGATGCAAAAGACCGATAATGGTTTTGTGCCAGTATCTGGGTTCTTAACCGATTGTGTGCAGTCAATGCCTGAGTTTTATCATGAAGAAATGCCTGAATTCGTTATTCATGAATACAGCCCATTAATTGACTCATCCAATATGGCACCGCCGGATTGGCAATTGATTGCTAATGATATTCAAGCCAACTATGAAAAGTATGACGGTTTCGTTATTTTGCATGGTACAGACACCATGGCTTATACCGCATCTGCATTGTCATTTATGCTGCAAGGTCTATCAAAACCTGTCATTGTTACTGGTTCACAAATTCCGTTAGCTCAATTACGTTCAGACGGTCAAACCAACTTGCTCAATTCGCTTTATATTGCAGCCAACTACCCCGTTGCAGAAGTCTGTTTATTTTTTAATAACAAACTGTTTCGTGGTAACCGCTCAACCAAAGCCCATGCTGACGGATTCGATGCGTTTGCATCGCCTAATTTTCCTATGTTGCTCGAGGCAGGCATTAAAATAAACCTTAAAGCAGGGAAAATAACCAAACCAACAGGTGAGCCTTTAGAAGTGGTGACAATTAGTCCACAACCTGTTGGTGTGGTGACACTTTATCCAGGGATCTCCACTGACATTTTTAATAATATTTTACAACAACCGGTAAAAGCACTGATTTTATTGACCTTTGGCGTGGGGAATGCACCACAAGATAAGAAGCTACTTGATACACTTAAACAAGCCGATGAACGCGGTATTATATTGGTTAATTTGACCCAGTGTTTCCAGGGTAAGGTCAATATGCGCGGTTATGCTACAGGTAATGCTTTAGCACAAGCTGGGGTAATAAGTGGTGCTGATATGACCATTGAAGCGGCGTTAGCTAAATTGCATTATTTGTTGTCTATTGGATTAACGTCGGCGCAAATTAAGCAACGTATGCAGCAAAACCTTGTTGGTGAACTGACAACGGACTAGTTTAGGTTATTGATACTGTTACGGGGTTATTGTACTAATCAGATAACAGCTAAATAAAAATGCGAGCTAATGAGCTCGCATTTTTTGATGTTATAATATCCATTATTGATAACAAATATTATTTATTATCAGATAATTACAAATCAGCTTCTTTAAACTCGGCGATGGGCTCACCTTTAAACTGTTTTTTCAGCTCTGATTTAGACAGCTCATTAATGTTACCACCGGCTGCGATGGTAAAATGTTCAGTTTGCTGCAGCTTACGTGCTTGATACAACATCACTACTTGCAAAGTCGATTCACGCTGTGGCTGAGTTAATACTGTACCATCATCCCACTTACCTAACTCAGACGCAGACAATAAGCGCAGGTATACTTCTTCAGGCATTTCATCAATGACTTTATTGATATCGTTCATACTGATTTCCGTTTATGTAACACTATTCTGACTCGGGTAACAAGATAACCCGTAAAACCAATAACAAAACTTGCGATCGCGATATAAGAAGTTAACCCCTGTGCAGGCTCTCCTCCCCAAAACCACACCACAACTCCTGCGATAAATAATGTCAAAAAAATAAAGCTTTGAGTCATTAAGCTATTTGAACGCTCAATGTGACTGATAATCATTAATGACTCAGTATTACCACTCAAATCGGTTTTACAATGCTCACATTGCTTAGCCAAACTTGAAATTCGCTTTTGACATTTAGGACATGCAACTAAGGCCATAATTCATTCTACCTGCTTGATTATCTGAAGATAAAAATTACCGCGTACTGTCGCGATTATAAATTATCAACCACAGCTAACATCGCAACTAAAGACGCTTCACCTAAATATACGCAACGCTCTGGAGACCAGCCCACAAATGGATCGGCTAAATTGGCATTGTCTTTAAATGGCATTTCTAAGGTGTTCGATAAACAACTGAACGTATTAGCAACCCAATTAGAACCTACCGTTAAATTAGCTTTGCCTGGCTCATCTTTATCGTAACCAAACTCTGTTTGGAAATCCGCACTGGCAATGGTCAATGCACTGAGAAATTGCTGCTGTAATTGAGCCATCTTATCGTTGTAGCTTGGCACCCCTTCACAACCGGCAAGGAACACATAAGGCAGGCCTTCATCGCCGTGCACATCGTAAAATAAATCAACACCAGTTTGATGCATTTTATTAACGACATAATACACTTCAGGGCTTTTCTCTAAGCTCGGTGTTTGCCATTCGCGATTTAAGTTAGTACCAACAGCATTAGTCCGTAAATGGCCGCGTGCGCTGCCATCAGGATTCATGTTTGGCACAATATAAAAATTGGCTTTGTCTAATAAGGCTTTAGATGTTGGACAATCACTATCAAGCAATTGATTTAACAAACCTTCAACTAGCCATTCAGCCATCGTTTCACCCGGATGTTGACGCGCAGTAATCCAAATATTCTTTTTATCTGGGTTAGCATCACCAATTTTTAGCAAGGTCATGTCGCGACCATCAAGGGTTAACCCAAGGTGCTCAAGACTCACAGCAGGATGTAATTGCACTTCACTGATCAAATCTAAATGACGTTCGTAGCTGTACGGTGCAAAATAAGCTATTTGAATGGCTTCACAATCTAGCTCAGCCTGGATGGTTAATTTTCCGTCGACATACTGAGTTGGTAATCTGAACCACGATTGGCGGTCATAACTGGCCACTGCTTGATAATCGTCCCAGCCAGCTGGATAAGAGGCACTACCTGCATTGAGGATGTTAAGGGTATATGTCTGGCCGACTTCCCCTTCTAAACGGAAGTTAAACCATTGATAAAACTCACCACCAAAATCGGGACGAATGGCGAGCTGTATATCGTCATGTTTGTCTAGGTTAATGACGTCAATATTGCCGCCGTCAAAGTTTGCTGTAATCCGCATTAGATTATCCTTTATGTGCTTGCGCTTATTTTGGGCTTAATAACGATTGGTATCAGCCTTATTTTATGCGCCATAGCTTATCAAATGCGGCAATAGGTGTGAACCATTAAAAGCTAAAGCTGTAACCTTGACCGCGAACGGTATTAATCAATTCGCGTGGTAAATTGCGTTTAACTAATTTACGGCGTGTATTACTGATATGCATGTCTAAATTACGGTCAAAACGTCCAAGTTCTTTGTGTAATACCCGTAGTTGCAGCTCTTCTTTGGTGACCACTTCACCTTGTCTATCAAACAAATATTTAAATAACCGATATTCCGTTTGGGTCAACACTAGCGACTTTTCTGCAAAACTAATGGTATAGCAGGTATCATCAAAGCCAATATAGTCATTAACCGCGTCATTAATTGGTGCTTGGGTGCGTCGATGGAGTACATTAAGACGTAACTGCAATTCGCGGATATTAATCGGTCGAGTGAGATAATCGTCGGCGCCTAACTCTAGCGCATTAATGCGCTCCAGTTCGCTGTTACTCTCTGCTAATACAATAATAGGCGTTCGGGTTTGTCGTGCAACGAGCAGCCAAAATGACTCCATTTTGGGAACCGAAAAATCTAACAATATGGCTTCAAGCTGCTCAGTTTCCATTTGGATCAACGCATCAAAGGCATTATTAACCCGATGAACACTGTAGCCCTGCTCATTTAGCTGTCGAGTTACGTCACTTTTATCGGAAAGGGTATGTTCAATGAATAGGATATTCTTCATGCTCAGCTACTTAATGATAACGATTACCATTAAGATTATCATACTGATTTAGCCAAAACCAGATTTAATCGACCCTGTAGCCCTTTTCATTAACAAAAAGGCCTGAAACTTCAGGCCTTGAGACATTTGTCACAATAATGAATGAGACATCATTGGTCTATTTATCTGTCATCAACTGTTTAATAAATTTAACCGGCGCACTACCGTAACTTAAAAACTGTTCATGGAACTGCTTTAAATCAAAGTTCTCACCTTGCTTAGCTTTAAGTTGTTCGCGGAAATCATAGATCTCACGATAGCCAGCGTAATAGCTAGTCAGTTGCACTTGACTTAAGGTCGCTCGACGCCACTTACCTTCAGCTTCAGCGCGTTGTTGGAATGCTTCATTCTCGAGCAAGTCAATCACCTCTTGCTCACCCATTCCGTTAACCTGAATGCTGTAGTCTAAAATAGTGTTACAAATAACCCGTAAATTCCATTTGTAATACATCAACCACATTTCAGGTTCAAAAGCCCCATAACCTTCTTCCAGCATCATACGCTCGGTATACACTGCCCAACCTTCAATCATGGCACCGTTACCAAATAAGCTTTTCACTAAACTAGGAGATTGGTTAGAAAAGACTAATTGTGTGTAATGCCCTGGGATAGCCTCATGAATATTCAGTACCTGTAAAATCCAGTGATTGTATTCACGTAAATAGCTCTCTGCCGACTCATCACTCATGTCATCGAGGGGCGAAACGTTGTAGTAAGTATTACCGCCTTTGTCATAAGGCCCTGGTGCACTGATAGAAGCACCCGCAAAACCGCGCATGTATTCAGGGGTTTCACGCACAATTAACGGTTTGTTAGGATCAAGAGTCACCAGTTGTTTATCATTGACAAATTTAATCAGTTCTGGAATTTGCTTACGCACTTCAGCAACAAAGTTTTCTCGTTTAACATGTTTGGTTGATAACACATCAATTAACTGCCGAATAGCTTGTCTCTCATCGTCTGGTTTTGGGGTATCGATATACTTTGACCAAATGGTATCGGTAATCTTAGCCATTTCTTGCTGAACATGATTTTTATCCGCTACGGCTTTGTCGTATAACTGTTTAGCGGTCATACCAGACTGAATATCGAAGGCGAATTTTTCTTCGTATAAGGTTTCACCAATACGGAAATCGCGGCCTCCATTTTCGGTTAGCTTAGTTTCAAGCGCGGTTAACCACTCAATGTGCTGTTTAATCGCTGCAGTTGCTGCATCAAAACGTTGAGTAAATAACGCTTTCTGCTCTGCGCTTAAGCCTGAATCAGTGACTTGCTGGGCTAACTCGGCAGACAATACCGAAAATGCGCCTTGATTTTGCATAATCGCTAATTGGGTATGCTCAAGTGTCGGCTCACTAATATTTTGTCGCGCGGCCTCATAATAAGCGGGCACATTTTCAAGACGTGCAATAACAGAGCCTAAGCGCTCATCTAACGGCGCAAAGTCTTCATTGATGATTTGCGCAAAACCACCGGCAACATTGTAATTAGATGGATCCCATTGCCAACCTTTAAAGCGTGTAATTTCCCATTGCATTGACTCAACTAAATTACTCAGTAATTTATAATCAATTAACTCGTTAGCAGATAATAACTGCGGATCGAATTGGGCTAGTGCCGCTTGCTGTTGCTTAACAAATTGCAGCGTTTTGTCGCGGCTAGCTTGATTAGGGATATCTAAATAGCCATCATTAACATGTTTGCCACTGTACAGAGCCCACGTTGGTGATAATGCCCACAGCTCATCAATAAACTGTTGTGAATATTTGTTAAAGGTTAATTCTGCCACGGTTGTAGTTGTGCTAGCCTCTGCAGTAACGGTCTTGGTTTGTGGACTTTGCTTAACCGAGTCATCGCTACAACCTACCAATCCAGCTAAGGCAAAAGAAACCGCCAAAGCAAGTAAAGATTTTTTCATGAGTTATCCCTTACATTGTTATTATTTTTTAGTGTATATAAACTTATTTTTTGATGCATATCGCTTTCGTGCACAAAGATTTTTGTTGCGAAGATACGAATAAAAATTCATCTTACGGCAATTATAATGAGTTAATCATGTTCGTCACAGTTTTGCAGCATGCAGACACCTTTTGTGACATAAAAATAGTGAATCGATCAACTGCTTGTAGCCTAGAAACCGATTTTTAGTTACATAGCCGTGTCCATAATAATCAACAGAGGTCTTAACGATGCCTTCAACACATATCCGACTACTGCTTAATGGTAAAAAAGCCGCCAATGTCGACATCAGACAATCGGTTATCGCTTTACGTGAAAAAGGCCATACTGTTGATGTGCGGGTCTCTTGGGAAAGTGCCGATATGTTGCGTTTTATGACGGAAGCAATAGCCGATAATGTCGGCAGAGTGGTTATTGGTGGCGGTGATGGCTCACTTAATGAGGCTGTTAATGCCCTGATGCAACTGCCACAACAGGATCATATGCTCGAAATAGCCGTGCTGCCATTAGGCACGGCAAATGATTTCGCCACTGCGTGTGGCATTAGCAATAATATTCACTCCACTTTGGAACTGGCGATTCATGGTGACAGCTACCCTATTGATATCATCAGAGCCAACAATAATTATTTTATTAATGCGGCTGTCGCCGGTTTTGGCGCGCAAGTGACTGCAGAAACACCAACAGAGTTAAAAGATTTTCTGGGCGGCGGGGCTTATACCTTAATAGGATTGGCAAAAGCATTAGGCTTTAAGCCTTATCAAGGCAGTATTACCACCGATAAAGGCACGTTCGATGGCGATATTCTGGTAGGCGCCATTTGCAATAATAAGCAAGCTGGCGGCGGACAAATGCTGGCGCCCAATGCGTTAATTGATGATGGCTTGATGGATATCACCCTGCTGAAGTCATTTTCAACCTTTGATATCCCGGTGGTGATAGAAGAAATACAAGCCATGAGTCATGAAGCCAGGTTTTGTTATCATTTTCAAACCCGTTGGCTAGAAATTGATTTCCCTATCAAGTTACCGCTTAATTTAGATGGCGAACCCTATCCAACAGAGCAAATGCGTTTTGAAGTACTCCCAAAAGCCATTCAGTTTGTGTTACCGCCAGACTGTCCATGCCTTGAGAAATCCACACAAAAAAGCGGAAAGTAAATTCCGCTTTAATCGCCGATACAACAACTGAGTTAATCGTTTATCTAATCAGTTTAGATATTCCAGGGATTAGGTTTATTACCTTTCGGCGAGGCTGGCGCTTTAGCTGTTTTGGTTTTTCTAAAGTCAGCTGAAGCCGTTTTCGATTTGCCTAAACTCAGCGTAGGTCGGTCTGTCGTTGAGGTTGATTTATGCTGACGATTTTTTGGGATAAAATTCAACACCGAAATAGGAATAGGCTTAGATGGTTCAAAACCGACTATTTCTTTGCGTTCAATTAAATGCCCCAAACGACTTTCAATCATACACAGGTTTTTAAAGTCATCATTGGACACAAAAGAAATAGCGACACCAGCAGCACCCGCACGACCGGTTCGACCAATACGATGAATGTAGTCATCGGCCGGATAAGGCAAGTCATAATTGATTACACGAGATAAATCGTCAATATCAATACCACGGGCCGCAATACCGGTAGCTACTAGGTATTTAATGTTACCCGATTTAAAATCAGCTAAAATTTGTTCACGCACCGGCTGGCTGCGGCCACTGTGAATACACTCAGCAGCAATATCACGCTTTTCAAGCTGACTGACTAATTTAGCGGCACCTTGCTTAGTTTCGATAAAGATTAGCGCTTGATTCCACTCTTCGGTTTTAATTAAATGACTTAATAAAGCTGATTTTTTATCTTTATCAACCGTCGTTAACCACTGCTCGATTTTCGGTGCTGAATCGCGATCAGCAATCACCGAAATTTCCACAGGACGCTTAATGGCCGTTTTCGCTAACGCACGCACTTGGTTTGATAATGTCGCGGAAAACAATAAACTCTGACGTTCAGAAGGTAATTTATCGATGATTTTATTAATATCTTCGATAAAGCCCATGTCGAGCATTCTATCGGCTTCATCAAGCACCAACACTTCAACTTCATCAAAGTGCACAGCACGTTGGGTATATAAGTCAAGTAAACGTCCTGGTGTCGCCACCAAAATATCCACACCATCAATTAAGGCTTGTTTTTGCGGCTTCTCATCAACCCCACCATAAATGGCGATAGAGGTTAACGATAAATGCTTGGCGTACTGCACTACGTTGGCGTGAACTTGCACTGCGAGTTCGCGAGTTGGGGTTAAAATCAACGCTCGAATACGTTTTGCACGCTGGGTTTCAGTGTCGGCTAAGCGTTCTAATATTGGTAATACAAAGCTTGCGGTTTTACCGGTGCCCGTTTGCGCCGCGGCAAGCAGGTTCTTACCCTTTAAAATAACCGGAATAGTCTGTTGTTGAATCGGTGTCGGCTGACTGTATCCCACTTCATGTAGGGCATTGACAATCGTGTCGCGTAATCCAAGTGTCGAAAAAGGCATGAAAGTGGGTCTCAGTAGTAAAACAAGAATAGAGCATTATAGAGGCTACGCATAACAAGCGCTAACACCTCGTTAATATAAAGTCATACTAGACAACGGCGAGACGAAGCATCAGCCAAATTGTCAGTATTGTATTAAAACACAAATGAAAAAAGACGTCCGAAGACGTCTTTTTTCATAATATGGCGGTGAGCGAGAGATTCGAACTCTCGTTAGGGATAAACCTAAACACACTTTCCAGGCGTGCGCCTTCAGCCACTCAGCCAGCTCACCAATTTGTGACTGACTTTTTATCCATACCATTAAAAGACATCAGATAAAAAGGCAGTACTTAATATTTGATTCTATTGAGTGGGATAATGACCTCTCAACAATACAAAACCGCTTAATACTAACCGCGGCAGTGCTAATCGAGGCGTACTTTACGCAAATGATGATAGCGGGTCAAGCTAAAAATCCCCACTATCAAGCGTTTGCACAAATGCACAGCAACTAGCAAGCTAACTAACCTATTAAGGTAGGGAAAAGTCCTTTAACACCCGCGGCGATCACTTCAATGCCTAAAGACAACATCAGTAGACCCATTAGGCGAGTAATAACGTTAATGCCAGTTTTACCTAATAGTTTAAACAGCATTGGCGCCATACGAAATAAACCCCAACTAACAAGACCTAAGATGATAATGGTTAAAAACATACCAATGTAGTTGGTTATTTGGTGATGCTCTGCCGCAAACACAATCACCGCACTAATGGCACCAGGACCAGCCATTAATGGCAAAGCTAAAGGGACAACTGCAACAGACTCCATACCTGAAGACTCACGGTCTTCTTCTTGGTTGCGTTTCACTTCACTGATTTTACCTTGCAGCATCGACATGGCAATAATACAAATCAAGCTACCACCGGCAATACGAAAAGCCGATAATGAAATACTGAACATACTAAGAATGTAATGCCCTGCTATTGCCGTCACCAATAAAATGACCACTACGGCAAAGTTTGCCACCCGGTTGGTATGTCTACGCTCAACTTCAGTTTGATGGCTGGTTAAACTAACAAAAACAGGTAATAACCCTACTGGGTTAATAATGGCTAATAGTCCTAGAAAGAACTTGATATAAAGCATGAAATCCACTTGGTATAACCCTCTTGATATTACCTGTATTGAAGCTCGATTCTGAGGGCGCTAATGTAGCTGAAACATTGCCATTCCCCAAATGAAATTTTTTATATTTGATAGACCGTTTTACAATACAAAAACTAATGCTACGTCTATTATTTGTGTTTTTACATCATAATGACAGTTAACGTAAACACGCACTTTTAGTTATTTTATTTCACTATACAGTTCTAATTAGCATCAATATGATGATTTAACCTACAACATAACTTAAAATATTGTTTGTCTGTGGTTAACCTACATATTATTCAACAAAATAAGAATAGCCTTATGATGAAAAATACTAACGATAGCGGAGTTTTTATTTCTCCTAAAAGTATACATTTAGCCGGTCAGTTTATTTTGACAGTATATAAGTGTATTTTTTAGGTAAACAGTATAGATATCGATTCCAGCATCACCTTGACTAATGAAGAACTCATTGCCTCTAGTAAAACTGCGATTGGCTTGACCCACAATATCTGAAGCTACAATAGCTTAGGCACAAAAAAGAGATGTTGCCAGTGGCAACATCTCTTTTAATTAACTCTGAAAGTAACTCTGCTGTGAAGATTAGGCCATTATTTCAATACTGACCTGCGTAAACCCTCTACAGAGAAACTACACACTATTTAACCTGAACTCGGGATAAGAGACAAATATATGATTATAAAGATCATAGTCTTATACGTTAACAACTCTCAAACTTGTCATTTGTTTTACTAACAAGGCGAATTGACGCGTCAATAGCGGGTCTATTGCAAGTTAATTCAACAACGTTAGCAAGGCAAAGAGCTGTTTGAGAGCTGTTTGAGAGACGTTTGTTATCCCAATTTCAGGTTATTTAGCTGTCCAACGATCCATCCAGCCTAGTACATTCTTGTACCATAGCTGTAGGTTATCTTGATTTAAGATCCAGTGATTCTCATCTGGAAATACCAATAGCTCTGAAGGAATACCTTTACGCTGCATAAAGGTAAATGCAGCAAGACCTTGGCCATAAGGTACACGGTAGTCTTTTTCACCATGGATGACGAGCATCGGCGTTTTCCAGTTTTCAACATAGTTTACTGGGTTAAACTTTTCATATAGCTCTTTGTTTTGATCGTATGGGCCACCGAATTCATATTCAGGGAACCATAATTCTTCTGTAACGTAATACATAGAACGCATATCAAACAAACCAGCATGGTCGACTAAACACTTGAAGCCATCGTTCCATTTACCTTGGAACCAGTTCATCATATAGCCACCGTAAGAACCGCCCAGTGCACATGCATTGTTAGCATCTAACCAAGGTTGCTGCGCGGTAACTGCTGCCATGCCTTTTTTAAGATCTTCAAGCGGTTTTCCGCCCCAATCCTTGCCAATAGAGTCGGTAAACGCTTGACCATATCCAGTAGAACCATGGAAGTCGACCATCACTACGCCATAGCCTGCACCCGCCCATAACTGAGCATTCCAGCGGCTGCTGAAACTGTTACCAAATGAGCCTTGTGGGCCGCCGTGTACCAGGTAAGCTATTGGGTATTTTTTACCTTCTTCATAGTTAACAGGTTTGATCCAATAACCATGAACGGTTTCGTCATTCCAACCTTTAAAGTTGAACTGTTCAAAATCACCAAACTTAATATCTGCTAATTTTTCACTGTTGACGTTGGTTAGCTGTTTAAGTTGTTCACCTTCTAGTGACACACTGAATAAATCGCCAGGTTCAACTAATGATGACTTCTGGAAAATAAGACGATTACTGGTCACAGCCACTAGGCTGTTGCTGCCTTGGTTGTAAATAGGACGCACATCACCAAACTGAGTGTTCACTTCAAAAATGGTCACTTGCCCAAGATCTTGTGCTGTCACATACAAAGTACGACCATCGGCACTAAAATTTAATGAACTCGCGCTGCGATCCCACAATGGTGCGACTTCTTTTTCTTGGCCTGTAACATTGTCACGTAACATAATGCGGGAGCGATCAGCTTCGTAACCCGCCTTGGTCATGGCTAAATAAGCAAGATAACGGCCATCGGCAGAGAACGTTGGCTGGGCATCCCATGCTTGGTTATCTGGGGTTAAGTTAACCGTTTCACCGCCAGCTACAGGCACTTGCCATAAATCGTAGTTAGTAGTCCAAGCTTGATCTCGGCTCGGCGCTTTCGCGCTATAAACAACGTACTTACCGTCTGCAGTAAAGGTGACTTCTTCCATACCAGAAAATGGCTTAGGCGGTGTTTCAGTGTCACGGCCCGCTGTAACGTTTGTCGCGGTGGTAATTTTGTTGCCATTAAGCGAGGCGACAAACAAATGATTACGTGCATGATCTTCCCAAGTGTCCCAATGACGTACCATCAACTGCTTGTATTGACGCCCGGTGCTTTTACGTTCAGCTTCGGCAGTAAACTTGTCTTTTGAACACGCTAAGTCTTTACACTCTGGAAATACTCGCAACGTCATAACAACTTGCTTACCGTCGTTAGACAATTTGTAGCCATTGATATCTAACGGTAAATCGGTAACCGCGATAGCTTCTCCGCCATCAAGGGCCAATTGATACAATTGACTGGTGCCGGAGCGCGTGGCGAGGAAATAAATCGATTTTCCATCGGGCGAGAAGCTGACATCGTGTTCAGTACCGGCTGCCGAGGTAAGTTGCTTTGGCTTAGCATTTTTATCGTTCAAATCGAGAAGATAAAGATCTGAGTTGCCCTCGCCTTTATCATCAACCACTTTTACGCCGTACACCATGGTTTTACCATCATTTGATACGGCCGCTGAATGCAACTTATTTAAGTTAACCAGTTGCTGAACATTAAAAGCTGCGGGCTCTGCCGCAGACACTGATGTTGCCATGCCAGCAGCAACCAGTGCGAATAATACAGAAGACTTTTTCATTGTTATCATGTCTCAGTTGTTTAAATAAAACGTATTACGTTTGGGCCACAAATACAGCCAATATCAAACGTAATCATAAAATGTATATTGCAGACTAACCAAAGCAAAACGCTCAGGCAACAAGCCTTTTGTAAAAAGCTGTAAACCCGAGCGTTTAATCACATTGACACTTATCGCTTATGTGTAAGCACAATGTTATCGATGGCTTACTTATTAGCTTTACTGTTAGCGATATTAATTTTCCAAATCGCTGGGCCAGTTTCGTGCGCATTAACACCATTGGTATCAACCGCCACGGTTACAGGCATGTCTTGCACATCAAATTCGTAAATCGCTTCCATGCCTAAATCTTCAAATGCGACAACACGTGATTTCTTAATCGCTTTCGACACTAGGTATGCCGCGCCGCCAACAGCCATTAAATACACTGCTTTGTGCTTTTTAATTGAAGCAACCGTTTCAGGACCACGCTCAGACTTACCAATCATGCCCATTAGGCCTGTTTGGTCTAACATCATGTCAGTGAACTTATCCATACGGGTTGCCGTTGTTGGGCCTGCAGGGCCAACCACTTCATCACCGACAGGGTCTACTGGGCCAACGTAATAAATAAACTTACCGGTAAAATCGACGCCTGCTGGTAAACCTTCACCAGATTCAAGTAACATTTGAATCCGTTTATGAGCTGCATCGCGGCCAGTCAGCATTTTACCGTTGAGTAATAAGGTATCACCACTCTTCCAAGTTTCGATTTCAGCTTGAGTGACAGTATCTAAATTGACACGGTGAGTGTTTTCTCCCGCTTCACGAGTGATTTCAGGCCAATCAGATAAAGATGGTGGTACTAAATCGACTGGACCAGTGCCATCTAAATGAAAATGCACATGGCGCGTTGCTGCGCAGTTAGGGATCATCACGACCGGTTTAGACGCTGCATGAGTCGGTACAGATTTAATTTTAACATCTAATACTGTAGTGAGTCCGCCCAACCCTTGAGCGCCTATGCCTAAATTATTTGCGCGTTCAAAAATGTCTAAACGAAGCTTTTCTTCTGTGGTCTCTGCACCACGAGCCATCAACTCATGAATATCAACAGGGTCCATTAATGATTCTTTGGCCAGAACGGCCGCTTTCTCAGCAGTACCACCGATACCTATGCCTAACATACCCGGTGGACACCAGCCCGCGCCCATTGTTGGTAATGTTTTTTCTACCCAAGCGGCGATATCGTCTGACGGATTAAGCATGGCCATTTTGGATTTATTTTCCGATCCACCACCTTTGGCTGCAATCATCACTTCTATTTGATTACCAGCAACCATGTCAATATGAACCACTGATGGTGTGTTGTCTTTGGTATTTTTACGCGCACCGGCAGGGTCTGACACTATTGATGCACGTAATGGATTATCTGGATTGGTATAAGCAAGACGTACACCTTCATCGACCATTTCTTGAACTGTCATGTCAGTTTTATCCCACTGAACAGACATACCAATTTTAACAAAGGTGGTGACAATTCCAGTGTCTTGGCATAAAGGCCGTTTGCCTTCGGCTGACATACGGGAGTTAATCAGAATTTGGGCAATGGCGTCTTTCGCGGCAGCGCTTTCTTCACGCTCGTAAGCTTTGGTCATTGCATCAACAAAGTCTTTGGGATGGTAATACGAGATGTATTGCAGAGAATCAGCAATACTTTCAATAAAGTCAGCTTGTTTAATCACGACAGCTTGACTAGATATAGGTGAATGAGTTGTAGAGTGAGATGTGGTATTCGTCGACATATGGGGTGCTCCAGCAGCCATTGCGGCCTAACATGGTTATCGTTTTTATTAGAATCGATTTAATATTAACTATTAAGACCAATATGATACTCTTTCCATCCTTTTTGGGCTACATCACATTTTAGATAAGGGTTATCGATGTCTGCGCGGGCAAAAAACGCACTCTTCATGCAAAAACTGGACTGGAAAATAGACACAAAGCAGCTATTTTCACTGGTAAGCCACCAGCCATGGGCGATATTACTCGACTCAGCCAATGCTCCGCACCAAGATGCCAAATTCGACATCATCGGCTTTAATCCTATTGCAACGTTAACCAGCAGCGATGGCATCAGTCAATTTAGTGCCAAAGACTCGGCCATCAAAGCACTCAATATTAAAATAGATCGCCACGCTAACCCCTTTAACACATTAGCTGAACTGCAAGCGCGGTTATATCCTTCAGCGCAAGACAGCCAACATCCATTTAGTGTCGGAGCCCTGGGCGCATTTGGCTATGACCTGGGCCGAAATATTGAAAAGTTGCCACAAATTGCCATTAAAGATATTCATCTTGATGATATGAATATTGGTTTTTATGATTTTTCACTCGTCTACAGTTACGTTGATAAATCTTGGTATGCTTACCATTATGATGGATCTAACGCGTTAAAAGTTGAGTTGAATTTAATTGAATCTAAAATACAAAAATCAGCCAGTAACGCAATAACATCAAGGCCTTTCAGATTAACTACGGCTTGGATTAATCAGATAGACAGTCAGCAGTATCAACATAAATTTGCTCAAGTGCAGCAGTATTTATTGAGTGGTGATTGTTATCAAATCAATTTAACCCAACGATTTGAAGCTCAATATCAAGGAGATGAATGGCAAGCTTATTGTGCTTTATCCCTTGCAAACCAAGCGCCTTTTTCGGCATTTATGCGAGTTGATAACCACTGCATGTTATCTATCTCACCAGAACGTTTTATTAAACTTAACGATCAATATATCGAAACTAAACCCATTAAAGGTACCATGCCGCGCCATCATGATCCCATTTTGGATCAACAAGCCGCTAGCGCATTAATCACTTCCGAGAAAGATCGTGCCGAAAATGTGATGATTGTAGACCTACTCAGAAACGATATCGGTAAAGTCGCCGCCCCAGGCTCGGTTAAAGTGCCGACGTTATTCGCCATTGAAAGCTTTCCTGCGGTGCATCATTTAGTCAGTACGGTGACTGCCACACTTGCACCACACAAAACAGCATTCGATTTACTTAACGCCGCCTTTCCAGGTGGGTCAATTACCGGTGCGCCAAAAATCCGCGCAATGGAAATCATTGAAGAATTAGAACCGTCCAGACGTAACCTTTATTGCGGCAGCATCGGCTATATAAGCCAAAATGGAAACATGGACACCAGTATTACTATTCGTACTTTGGTCACTGAAAATAATCACATTTACTGCTGGGCAGGTGGTGGTATTGTTGCCGACTCCAATGGCGCTGCGGAGTATCAAGAAAGCTTTGATAAAGTCAGTAAAATATTACCTTTGTTGGCGAATCTAAATCAGCAACAAACAACTGTCGATAATCATTAAATATACTGACGCTTCCCACTGGAGTGGATGATTGCGAGTAAAGAATGGTCGTTAGTAAGATTGTCACCAGCAAAATGGCGGCAATAACAATAATTCAATGGTGCATGCGCAAGCGCTTAGACGAGTTAAAAGTGAATAGTTGCTTATCTAAGTGAATAAGCCATGAAAGTACTCAAGCTAGGTTTACCTTACACAGCGCCAGTATTGGGTATGCTCGATAACTTCAGTTAATGAATTCTAGGCTCAGATTATCTTTTGTTATCAAAGGTCAGCAACCTTAATATTTTCTAGAAATCATCGATTTTAATAGTATTACCTTATGCTTGAATCTGTTTTTTAATCCGTGTTTTTAAACCATTATTTATAATATTCACTCAAACTACCTTCAACCATGAACGATCGCTCAAAAACATATTGAGCATTCGTTCAAAACCTGCTTAAATACACTTCTTACTTATTAAGGAGTTCACATGATTAAATTTTATTTCCATCCAGGCCCTAACCCAATGAAAATTGCCCTGTTCCTCGAAGAAACAGGCCTTGAGTTTGAACTCGTGCCAGTGGATACCTTAAAAGGTGAGCAACATAGCGCTGAATTTAAAGCGATTAACCCAAACAGTAAAACACCCGCCATTGAAGATAACGGCGTGCGTGTATTCGATTCTAATGCCATTCTTTTATACCTTGCTGACAAAACCGGTCAATTAGCTGCAACCCCGGAAAATCGTGGTGAGCTTCTGTCGTGGTTAATGTTCGTCGCCACTGGTTTAGGCCCTTATTCTGGTCAATGTGTCCATTTCACTCACCATGCACCAGAGAAAATAGATTACGCAACAAACCGTTATCAACGTGAAACTCAGCGTCATTACCAAGTACTTGACGCACATCTTGATAACCGTGAGTTTATCGTCGGTGATGAATTGAGCATTGTCGATATTGCTGCATGGGGTTGGGTTGATAAAATCAGCTATGTATTAGGCCAAGATGCCCTTGCCACTTACCCGAATGTTCAACGCTGGTTTAACAGCATCAACAACCGTCCTGCAGTTGAACGCGCCAGAAACATGGGTAAAGACATTCAATTTAAAGCAGAATTTGATGAAGACGCAAAACGTGCGTTTTTCCCACAAAATTATGTTATCTAAGCAAAATAGATTTTAATCGCGGTATTTTAATCGCGTTATAAAAGGCTTGTGGATGATATCCATAAGCCTTTTTTGTATTGCCTATGTGGCCCCACTCTTGCTGTAACGCCACTCTTGCTGTAACGCCACTGTGCACGCTATAGGTTTCTATCTATACAATGTTTTTAAGTTTATATATAAAGCTTTAAAGTTGATTTACACGGTTTTTAGGTTTGATATTTAGCTGCAACTGGTTGTTTATAAGCTAATGATCGCGTTTATGCATGTAGATTAAGCGTATAAATCATGAATACAATTTGTTATTTTTATCCACTTTGACACGAATTTACTTGTTCTTGCGGCGGTATTTTCCTACTGTTATTGAAAATGATTATCAATGAGGTTACTCATGAATACCCATCTTCAACATCAAATCAACCAATGGCTCAATAACGATCCCGACCCACACACCCGCTCACAACTGCAAACGTTAATTGATAACGGCAATGAAACAGAACTAGCGGCACGCTTTGCGGGTCGTTTAGCATTTGGCACTGCAGGGCTAAGAGGCGAAGTGGGTGTTGGCCCTATGGCGATGAACCGTTTGGTTATCCGCCAAACTACTGCCGGTCTGGGGGCTTACTTACTCGAGCAAATCGACAATGCTGCCGAGCGTGGTGTCGTGATAGGTTACGATGGTCGTCATGATTCCTTTACCTTTGCCCATGATGCCGCAAGTGTATTAACCGCTATGGGCATTAACGTGCATTTAACCTATAAGGTTGCCGCCACGCCGTTAGTCGCTTTTGGGGTAAAACATCTTAACGCTGCGGCTGGCATTGTGGTTACTGCAAGTCATAACCCACCACAATACAATGGCTATAAAGTCTATTGGGAAAATGGCGCACAAATTATTCCTCCTCACGACACAGGCATAGCCGCCCAAATTACTCGGGCTGCCACTCTGACTATTCCCTTTTTAGCACTAGACGATGCTATCTCACAAGATAAGCTTACTTGGTTACAAGACGATTTCTATCAAGCCTATCGCCAAGGAATTCGTGAAGCTAAAGAGCTGCAATACCACAGCGGACAAGACAAGGTCAGTTTAGCTTACACCGCAATGCACGGTGTTGGTGCCGATATGGCTGAAACGGTATTAAATGATGCTGGTTTTACACAAGTGTATTCAGTGGCGGCTCAACGTGAACCTGATGGCGACTTTCCTACGGTAAACTTTCCAAATCCTGAAGAAAAAGGCGCAATGGATTTGGTGATTGCAGAAGCCAAAAAGCACAATGCTACACTCGCTTGTGCCAACGACCCTGATGCTGACCGCTTTGCTGTTGCCGCTCGCACTGAAAATGGCGACTACCAAATGTTGACAGGCGATCAAGTTGGAGTGTTATTTGGTCATTACTTACTCAGCCATGCGCCTAAAAATCAGCAACTTACTGGCACTACTATCGTGTCCTCCAGCCTGTTGTCTAAAATTGCCACTGAGTTTGGTAGCCAAAGCTATACCACTCTTACCGGCTTTAAGTGGTTAATGAATGTCGGTATTGCCAAGCACCAAGCTGACAATCAGTTCTTATTCGCTTATGAAGAGGCACTCGGTTACACCATTGGTAACTTAGTGTGGGATAAAGATGGATTATCGGCATTAGTGGCCTTTGCCCAACTGACTGCAGAACTTGCAGATAATGGACAAACCATTTGGGATAAACTCGAGCAGATTTATCGCCAACATGGATTTCACCTTAATAAACAAGTGAGTATTGCCCTTAATGCTGACACGCCAAATATTGGTGCCTATTTACGCGAACATCCACCCGTGAAAATTGGTGAGTATGCGGTGATCTCGACCGACGATTTAAAAAGTCTACAGCGCACTGCCGCTGATGGCAGCAAACAAGCCATTGATTTACCTAGTAGCGATGTGTTGATTTATGCCTTAGAAGGTGGCGCTCGAGTCATTGTTCGCCCGTCGGGTACTGAGCCAAAAATTAAATGTTATTACGAAGTGGTTGAAACCATGACAACCTCAGACACCTGGGCATCGGCACAAACTCGTGCAGAGGATGCCATGGCGACCTTCATTACATCGCACCAAACGAGCTTACCCAGCTAGCGGCTCATAAAGCGATTAAGTCTCATTAACAAAAGAATGTTAAACGCCTGTTATTATTAACAGGCGTTTGTTTATGCTTATGAGCAATTGTAATCACAATGGATGAGTTATAGCCTTTAACTAGATCAGAGTGTCATGAGATATGCCTGATTGAACTAACCAAGCCTATATTAAAGCGACCTATGTACCAGCGAAAATGATCTATAATGTTACAAAATTACTCATAACGTTATCGCAGGATTGCTAATGTATAAAAGTCTCGTATCTTTGGCCGTTATTGCCAGTATTTCAGCCCCAGTAGCAATCGCTGCAGAAGAAGGTGAAAACCTAGAGCGCATTCAGGTTATTGGATCGCGTATTGCCCTTCGTACCGCCACAGACAGTGCAACCCCTGTCGATATTATTACCTCAGAACAACTTGAAGCAACAGGCATAACCGAAACCGCTAAGGCATTGCAGTTTGCTGCGCCCAGCTACAGCTTTCCATTCTCGTCAATTACCGATGGCAGCGACGCGGTTCGCCCTGCAAGCTTACGAGGCATGTCACCTGATCACACTTTAGTGTTGGTAAATGGTAAGCGTCGCCACGGTTCAGCATTGGTTCACTTAGCTGGCACGTTAGGCAAAGGTTCATCAAACGTTGACCTTAACGCCATTCCAATGACTTCAATTAAGCGGATTGAAATTTTACGCGACGGTGCATCAGCACTATACGGCTCTGATGCGATTGCGGGCGTCATCAACGTCGTGCTGAAAGACAGCGACGAAGGTGGCAGCATTGCCGCCCAAGTTGGCCAAACCTATGAAGGCGACGGTGAACAAGTACGCCTAGGCATTAATCAAGGCTTTAGTTTTAGCCAAGACGGCTTTGTGAATGTGTCTTTAGAAGCACATCAGAAAAATTCAACTAATCGTGCCGGTTTCGATTCACGTCAGCAATACCCGACCCTAGCAGATGGTAGCCTTGATCCACGTGAAGCCACATTCGATCGTAAAAATCATCATGTTGGCGACAGTGATTATGACAACTACGGTTTATTTGTAAATGCTGAGCAAGGGTTAGATACCAAGGGCAAGCTTTATGCCTTTGGTGGTATTAGCAAACGCAGCTCAACTTCAGGCGCTTTTTATCGTCGTGCGTTGGATTCTCGTAACGTTATTGAAGTGTATCCAGACGGCTTTTTACCACAAATTAGCCCAGAGATTATCGATTACTCTTTAGTCACCGGTTATGAGTTTGAGTTGGGCCAATGGGAAATTGATTCATCAGTTGGTTTTGGTAGCAACAGCTTTGAATACAATGTTGAAAACAGCATTAACGCTTCGCTTGGCCCTAACAGTCCAACAAGCTTTGATGCTGGTACATTGTCAACCAGTGAGCTGAATCTAAACTTAGATGCTTCAACCTACTACGATTTTGCCAATGACTCTGACTTACTCGTGGCAATGGGCATCACATGGCGCGAAAGTGGCTATCAAATTGAAGCTGGCCAAGAAGAATCGTATATCCAAGGCGATTACCAAGATAAATCGGGTGGTAGCCAGGGATTTGGTGGTTTCACTAAAGAATCTGAAGTAGATGAAGACCGTACAAACCTTGGTTTGTACATCGAACTTGAAAACCAACTCACCGATGACTTTTATTGGGCGGCAGCCGTTCGTTATGAAGACTATTCAGATTTCGGTGGCAATACCAGTTGGAAATTGTCTGGTCGTTATGAGCTAACAGACCGAGTGGCACTTCGTTTAACCACCGACACGGGTTTTCGCGCGCCAAGTGTACAACAGCTTTATTTTACCAACGTATCCACTTTCTTTGACCCTGATCCGATCACTGGTGAATTTATTCCTAGAGAGTCAGGTACCTTTAACCAGTTATCACCGGTTAGAGCTGAGCTAGGTATTCCCGATCTTAAAGCGGAAGTATCACACTCTTATAGTGCAGGTATTGTTTACACTGGCGACAATGGCTTTGCAGTGACATTAGATGCTTATGAAATCAATGTTGATGACAGAATCATTTTGTCAGGTTCTATCGACAAAGAAAGCTCACCCGCCATTGCTGCCATTCTTGAAGGCACCAATGCCGACTCGGCGCGTTTCTTTATGAATGCGGTTGATACTAAAACTCAAGGTGTAGACTTAGTTATCACTCAAGGTTTTGACCTTGGTGAATACGGCGATCTAAAAGCAAACCTTGCTTACTCATACAAAGAAACTGAAATTGAGTCAATTTCTTTGCCTTCGATCCTCAATGGATTAGAAGACGAGCTATTTGATAATATTGAAGTCGTTCGCATGACGGAAGCCAATCCGAAAAATACCGCTAACATCGGTTTTACTCATCAATACGATGACTTCACCACTAACTTACGTTTCAGCTATTTCGGTGAATATACCGTGGGTTATTCATCTAGTGAAGTAGAATATGGTGCGAGATGGACCACTGATTTAAGTACTCGTTACCGTGCAACCGATAACCTTTCAGTGACGTTAGGGGTACAAAACCTATTTGATACTTATCCAGAGAAACGCCCAGAGGATAATAATTTTAACGGCATATTTGTATACCCACTGACCAATACTCCGTTTGGATTTAACGGTGGTTACTATTACTTAGATCTACGTTATACCTACTAAAAGATTAGTTATTAGTGAGTATTTTCAGCCGATAATCACGCTGAAACGCAAAAATGCCAATCATATTTGATTGGCATTTTTCATTACATCAAGCTGAACATAAAACGATTGGTTAAGAACATTAGTTTAAGTTATCTTGCTAACGGACTAATGCTTACTGACTGTATTTACTGACATTTTTACTGACGTGGTTTACTGATCATTATCATTCGCTACATAGAGCTTTGCTAGATATTGCTTCGCGACATCGTCCCAGCTAAATCGCTGTTGGGCGGCATTATGCTTCACCTGTTGCCAAGTATCGCTGCCATATAACGCAAGAACTTGATTAACACGTTCAACCAGGGCTTGTCCTTGTGCAGCTAGCGTTTCACCATTAAACACCCAGCCGCTGACATTATCTGTAATCGTGTCGTTCAGTCCACCCACGCCATGAACCAAACAAGGTTGCCCTGCCCGCATTGCCAGCATTTGACTTATTCCGCATGGCTCAAATGAGCTTGGCATTAAAAATAAACTGCCCGATTGATAAAGTTGCTCAGACAATGCTTCATCATAACCGTGTAAAAATAAAAAGTTATCATAACGCGCAGCTGTAGCTTGCAGAACCTTAGCAATATGCAGATCACCACTACCAAGCAACATAAACACCCCGTTGGGTTGTTGTCGCTTTAATGATTCAAGTACCGCTTCTAGTACTGTTTTTGCTGAGGAAAGGCTTTTATCTATTTGCGTTGCACTATACGGTTGCAACAAAATCAACACTTTTTGCTCAGTTAACCGACCTACTGATGTCAGTAAAAACCGTTGTTTGTCATCATCAAACGTTTGGCTATTTACCTCTAACGATCGCAGATGCTCCGCCAATACAGCATGCTTATACTGACTCATTCGCGTGAGCGCAATGGTGTCTAATACACTGACATTATTGGCCTTTGCTTGCCATTTGATAATCGCGTTTTCCGCTTGGTGCAATAACCCTGCATATCCTGTTTGATGATCAACATCATTTAGGGGCTTATCATCATAAACACAACCATTAATGATCCCAACGACATTACCTTGCAGCGCTTTAGTGGCTAAATCTAGCTCTAATCCTTCACCGCCAAAAAAGCCTTTATGATAATCCGACGGCATTAACACTTCGCGGGCATAACTGGGCGACACCAAGTGCACTTTATCACTCAGTACTATGCCCATTCGCATTGGATTAATGCAATTGTTGTAACGTGGATCAAATAAGCTTACATCTGCAACTGCATTCAATTTTTCCATGTACTGTGGAAACCAATGGGCAAACGATGAATCATCACCGCTGAAGGGGCGGATCCCCTGTAAAGCCAAATTATGGATAGTGAACACACAAGGCATCGCCTGCAATGCCGAGAACTCCGCCACGCAGCCGCGAAGCATCGCCACCATTGCGGTGTGCCAATCATGCAGATGCAACACATCGAAACGAGGTAATAGCCTGTTGACAAGGCATGTGGCAACACTCAATGAAAACAAAGCAAACTTGGTCGCATCTTCGGCAAACGGTCTGTCGGCTGAACCATTACAGTAAACCTGACCTTGATGGTTAAACAGCGGATGATCGAATAGATAAATTTGGGCGCCAGTATTATCTTGCTCACCGATATCGACCATTTCGTCTTTGTTTTGCGGCCTAGGCATCCGATACACAGATACCACATGACGCTCACCCGCAAAATCAACTTCAATATCAGCCATATGTGCGGCACAATATTGTTGAGCTAAAAAACCATAATTAGGCATAGCGACATCGGCTATCACGCTGCATTGGCCTAATGCGGGTGGCAAGTCGCGGATAACATCCGCCATGCCACCTACTTTAGCGCCGTGCAGTGCATCGTTTTCTGCTGCCACCAGCAGTACTCGCTTTACACTCACAAGAGTCATTTACGGTCCTTATTCGTAACCAACAGGTAAACCCAACATTTTACGAGTTACTAAGGTAATACCTTTTTCGGATACCCTAAAACCTCTTGCCCTGTCGTGATCTTGATTATAACCAATCACCATGCCTTCTGGGATGATACAACCCCGATCTAAAATGGCATTTTGGATTTTACAGTTCTTTAATACCACCACATCGGGTAGTAATACCGAGTCTTTTACCGACGAATAAGAACATACCCGCACTTCATCAAACAACACGCTGCGTTTAACTTTTGCGCCGGAGATAATACAACCACCGGACACAATAGAATCAACCGCCATACCGCGTCTATCTTCATCATCAAACACAAATTTAGCCGGAGGTAATTGTTCTTGATAGGTCCAAATAGGCCATTTGGCATCATACAAATTCAATGCCGGCGTAGGTGATAATAGCTCCATATTGGCTTGGAAAAATGAATCTAAGGTACCCACATCGCGCCAATAAGCAGGTTCGTCTGGAACTGCACTAGTAAAAGGAAACGCGAACACATTATGCTTTTCTATGATTGCCGGAATGATGTCTTTACCAAAGTCACGGTCTGAGTTTTCGTTGTTCGAATCCTTTTTCAATTGATCGAACAAAAACTTGGTATTAAACACATAATTGCCCATCGAGGCTAAACACATTTCCGGATCGTTTGGTGTCGGTTTAGGCTCAGCTGGTTTTTCTTCAAAGCCAATCACCCGATTAGTGCTATCGACTTCCATTACCCCAAATGCCCCCGCAGCTTCGGCTATCGGCGTTTCTAAACAACACACGGTCATGTCGGCACCAGATTCTGCATGGGCGGCTAACAAGCCGGCATAATCCATGCGGTATACATGATCGCCAGATAGAATCATCACGTATTTAGGTATTTCATGGCGAATAATATCGATATTTTGAAACACGGCGTCTGCGGTACCTTGATACCAATTACCTGATGTTTGTTGCGACGCCGGTAATATCTCAACCGATTCACCCAATTCCTTCTTAAAGTGGCCCCAACCACGAGTAACATGCCGAATAAGTGAGTGTGATTTATATTGTGTCACCACTCCCACGCGACGAATTCCAGAGTTAATACAATTCGATAATGGGAAATCAATAATCCTGAATTTACCACCAAAATATAACGCCGGTTTAGCGCGCCAGTCGGTTAATTCGTACAACCGAGAACCACGACCACCCGCCAAAATAAGCGCATAGGTATCACGAGTTAAATTACTAATATAACGAACATTACTCATAAGCAGACTCCATTTGACTATCAAAGATAGCCATCAATAAATTAGCATTGATCTACGACTTACTTGTTAACTAAGCGGCATAACACCGCCATCCCTGTATTACTTTTTCATCCAGATTTCGTCGCGGTAACCCGCTATAGTGTTGTCGCTTGAAAAACGCCCGCTTGCGGCGGTGTTTCTAATACTCATTTTTTGCCAACTATCTTGATCAAGATAGGTTTTTGCCACCTGTTCTTGTGCCAAGCAATAACTGTCAAAATCGGCAGCGGTCATCCATTGGTCGTTAGGGTCGACAATCGAGGCAATAATGTTGTCGAAAATACCCGGTTCGACCAAATTGAAATGAGCGCTTTTGAGCATGTCCATCACCCCATGAAGGGCTTTAGAATGTTCAACGATGTGCTGAGGTTGATAATTCATTCGGGCTTGGCTTACTTGGTTAGCATCTAAGCCAAATAAGAAAAAGTTCTCATCACCCACTTCTTCAAGCATTTCAATATTGGCACCATCTAATGTGCCGATAGTCAAAGCGCCATTCATCATGAATTTCATGTTACCTGTACCTGAAGCTTCTTTACCTGCTGTTGATATTTGCTCAGATAAGTCGGTACCCGGACAGATTTTTTCCATCGCACTAACGTTATAGTTAGGCAGGAAAGCCATACGTAAATACGGCGTCACCAGTGGATCAGAATTGACCATATGAGCGACATTGCTTGCTAACTTAATGATTTGTTTTGCCATGGCATACCCTGGCGCAGCTTTGCCACCAATTAATACGCAACGGGGAACCATATCTTGAGTATCGCCATTTAAAATTCGACGATATAAATGAATAACGTGCAGAATATTCAATAATTGGCGCTTGTATTCATGGATACGTTTTACTTGCACATCGAACATCATCAGAGGGTCAAATTCAATCCCACATTGCTGATGCACAAAAGTGGTTAACACTTGTTTATTCTCGAGTTTTATTTGCGCCCATTCCTTAACAAATACTTTGTCACTGGTGAAAGCATTTAACGCGGTAAGACGTGATAAATCGTTAATCCACTCATCGCCTAAGCGTCGGCAAATCAACTCAGATAACTTAGGATTACAATACGCGAGCCAACGCCTAGGGGTGACACCGTTGGTTTTGTTATTAAATTTGTGGGGCCACAGTTGATAGAAGTCATTGAATAACCCTTCTTTAAGCAACTGAGTATGTAACCCCGCCACACCATTAACCGAAAAACTGGCAACAATCGCTAAATATGCCATCCGTATTTGCTGCTCGGGGCCTTCTTCAATAATCGACATGTTGGCCAATTTTTGAATATCTGCGGGCCAATGATGAGCCACTTGTTCAAGATAACGTGCATTGATTTCGAAAATAATTTCGACAATTCGCGGCAACATATTTTTCATCATCGGCACAGACCAACGCTCTAGTGCTTCTGGCAATAAAGTATGATTGGTATACGCCATAGATTCACTAGTGATCGCCCAAGCGGTATCCCAACTCAAGCCATATTGATCAAGTAACAACCGCATTAACTCAGGTACTGCAATGCTCGGGTGAGTATCATTAAGTTGCAACACGTTATGAGTACTAAACTGGCTAAAGTCTTCACCAAATTGACCGACGTAACGGGCCAGCAAGTCTTGTAAGCTGGCAGACGACAAAAAGTACTGTTGTCTTAACCGCAATTCTTTGCCGTTAACACTCGAATCATTGGGGTACAACACCATGGTGATTTGTTCGGCTAGGTTTTTCGTCGCGACGGCTTCAGCATAATCACCTTCGTTAAACTCTGCTAAATCAAACTCGTCATTGGCTTCTGCCTTCCACAAGCGCAGCGTATTAATTCGGCCATTTTTAAATCCTGGGATCGGCACGTCATAAGGCACGGCCAGTACATTTTGAGTTTCCGCCCACACATGGTGTCGATGCCCTTGTTTATCGACATAGGTTTCGGTATGGCCAAAAAAGGGAACTGTCACAATACGATTGGCAATACGGACTTCCCATGGATTACCGTGTCGTAACCAACGGTCCGGACGCTCAACTTGGTAACCATCGACAATTTTTTGCACAAACATGCCATATTGATAACGAATACCGTAACCAGTAACCGACAAATCTAAACTGGCACAACTGTCGAGGAAACACGCCGCAAGTCGTCCAAGCCCGCCATTGCCTAAGCCCGCATCTTGCTCAACTTGCTCAAGCTCTTCTAAACTAGTCGCGTATTCAGTCATGACTTGTTGCGCATCGGCGGTAATGTCTAAACTCAGTAATGCATTACCTAATGCTCGGCCCATCAAAAACTCTAACGACAAGTAAGCCACTTGTTTTTGTTGGTATTGATTATCTTTTATCCGTGTTTGACGCCAGTTATCCAGCATTTGCTCTTTAACACTTTGCGCCACGGCATTAAACAATTCATGTTGCTCATGTTCATCGCGACATAAACCATAACGAATATGTCTGGCTAACGAGGCTGCTAAACTGTCGCAAGGTTCACAAGGCTCTGCATGAGAACTGAGCTGATTGTCTGCTGCGGTTTGTGTTGCGACTTTGGTTTTACTACTGGTCTTACTGTTAGCTTTAGCTCGACTGGCACGGGCAGTCGGTTTAGTCGCACTGGCGTTAGTTTTCGCTGTGGTCATCAATTGCTCCTTGTAAACTCGGTATGAAATAACATTAAACTACGGCTGATTAAATTGACTTGCTGACTGGCATCCACCACTGGCTCACTTTCTTGGGTATGCAATAAACAATGCCAATAACGAAAGTGAGGCAATTGCGGTAATGTAAAGGTATGTGGGGACTCATCGACATTGATCATCAACAATAAGGCTTCAGTACTTTCAGCAACGGCGCCAACATCGGCATCACCTAAATTACCGGTTAAAATAACGCTTAAGGTGCGGGTATGATGTTCACACCAATGTGATTTCGTCATCGCTTCACCTTGGCGGTTAAACCACGCTAAACCGTTATCGAATAATGCTTCTGGTTTATGAATAAATGCTTGATGACACAACATCGGAAAGCGTTTACGTAAGGTGATCAACTGAGCGGTAAAATTCACCAACGACCAATCTATTTGCTGCCAGTCGAACCAACCAATCGGATTGTCTTGGCAGTAGGCATTGTTATTACCTTGTTGAGTTTGGCTAGATTCATCGCCAGCCAATAGCATCGGCACCCCCTGAGATAGCAACAAGCACGTTAATAAATTGCGCTTTTGTCGGTTGCGAATGGCATTGATGGCGACATCGTCGCACTCGCCTTCTATGCCATAATTACTGCTACAGTTTTCTTGATGTCCATCGCGGTTGTCTTCACCGTTGGCCAAGTTATGACGATCGTCATAACTGACTACATCATGCAAACTGAAACCATCATGACTGGTGATAAAATTGATACTGGCTGCTGGCCCGCGACCGTTATGTTCAAAAAAGTCACTCGAACCATGAAATCGTTTAGCAAATTCAGGTAACAAACCACTGTCACCGCGCCAGAATTTGCGCATAGCATCACGGTAACGGTCATTCCATTCACTGAATGCCACAGGGTAATTGCCTAACTGATAACCACCAGGTCCAATGTCCCATGGCTCAGCAATCAATTTCACTTTACACAGCACAGGATCTTGAGTGATGGCGTCAAAAAATCCACTTCCTGGGTCAAAGCCATAGGCTTCTCGTCCAAGGCAACTGGCTAAATCAAATCTAAATCCATCCACGCCCATCACTTCAACCCAATAGCGCAGCGAATCCATTACCAGCATCAGTACTTGGGGATGATTAAGATTAAAGGTGTTACCACAACCGGTATCGTTAATGTTAAAACGCTTATCATTGGGTAATAAACGGTAGTAACTGGCATTGTCGATCCCGCGGAAACCATACGTTGGCCCTAAATGGTTACCTTCTGCAGTATGGTTAAATACCACATCCAAAATGACTTCAATGCCTGCTCGATGAAGTGTAGAAACCATCTGCCTAAATTCAGCAATGTCATCCGATGCAGACAAATAAGCGCTGTGCGGCGCCATAAAAGCAATACTGTTATATCCCCAATAGTTATTGAGGCCCTTTTCAATTAAAAATGGCTCATCAAAAAAACCATGCACGGGTAATAGCTCTATACAGGTTATGCCTAAGTTTTGTAAATAATCGATGATAGGTTGGCTCGCTAAACCTGCAAAGGTGCCTTGTTGCTCGCTGCTGACCTTGGGATGCTGTTGGGTAAACCCTTTTATATGGGTTTCAAATATAATGCTGCGCGCAAGGCTAATATTGAGCGGCTCAATTGGAATATCATTGACAAAGCCGCAATCAATAACCTGTGCTTTAGGCACATATGGCGCACTATCTTGGGTATCAAATGACAAATCTTCGTCCCTGGCTTCAATGTCATAACCATAAAGCGCAGGATGATATATCACCTCGCCCACCAGCTTTTTTGCATAGGGATCGAGTAACAATTTATGATGATTAAAGCGATGACCTAATTGAGGTTGATATGGGCCAAAGACACGATAACCATACAATAGCCCTGCTTGTGCATCAGCAAGATGACAGTGCCAAATTTGTCGAGTTTGATCGCTCATGATGTATTGCGCGACCTCAACTTCTCCAGTGGCATCAAAGATACACAATACGACTTGAGTAGCATGCGCCGAAAACAACGAAAAATTCACCCCGTTATCATCGAGTGTCGCCCCTAGTGGATAAGGATAACCGCTGGTCATATCCATAACATGCCCCTGTAAAGTTGAAACCATAGTGTCTGTACCCACTTATTCCGTCGACTCATCTAGCTTTCTGGTTCGCCCAGTTCGTTCGTCCAGTTCTGGAGCCCAAATACTGCAACCTAACGGAGGGACTGTAATGACAATACTGTGTGACATGCCCTGCCATGGCGTCGCTTGAACTTCACAGGGATTATCATTGACGACGTGACTGCCGCCATAGTGGCGATGGTCGCTGTTGAGCATTTCGCTGTAGCATTGTTCCGCAGGTACACCCACTCTGAAATCGTGATAAACCTGTGGAGACATGTTGACCACAATCACGACATGTTGTTGCTTATCCATGCCAAAACGACAAAATACTAAAATGTTATTTTCAGCATTGTTGCAGTCGAGCCATTGGAAACCGTCGCTATGATGATCACGTTGATATAAGGCAGGATATTGTTGATAGCATTGATTGAGATCGCGCACCCAATCTTGCACACCTTGATGTGGTGCATAGGTTAATAAATGCCAGTCGAGGCTCTGGTTATGGTTCCATTCGTTGCGCTGGGCAAACTCGTTACCCATAAACAACAGTTTTTTGCCCGGATGGGTCCACATAAAGCCATAATAAGCGCGTAATGTGGCGAACTTCTGCCAGTCATCACCAGGAATTTTATGCAGTAACGAGCCCTTACCGTGAACCACTTCATCATGACTGAGTGACAAAATAAATTGTTCGGTAAAAGCATAAACTAAGCTAAAAGTGAGCTCTCCATGGTGATAACGCCTAAAAAGGGGATCGCAACTGATATAACGCAGTGTGTCGTTCATCCAGCCCATATTCCACTTAAAGCCGAATCCTAAGCCATTATTACTGGTGGCTTGTGTCACACCTGGCCATGCGGTGGACTCTTCAGCAATCATGTTAATACCAGGAAAACACTGATACATACGTGCGTTTAATTCTTGCAGAAAGCTGATTGCCTCAAGGTTTTCACGACCGCCAAACTCATTGGGGATCCATTGATCCGCTGTACGGCTATAATCGAGATAGAGCATTGACGACACAGCATCAAGGCGTAAGCCATCAAAATGAAATTCATCTAGCCAGTAATGCGCATTACTGTATAAAAAACTGCGCACTTCCGCGCGGCCATAGTTATAAATTAAGGTATCCCAATCCGGATGTTCGCCTTTACGGGGATCGTCATGTTCATATAAGCAACTGCCGTCAAACCGTACCAAACCGTGAGGATCGCGAGGAAAATGAGCTGGCACCCAATCGAGTAACACCGCAATGCCTTGCTGGTGGCATGCATCGATAAAAGCTTTAAGGCCATTGGCATCACCAAAGCGATACGTCGGCGCAAATAATCCCACGGGTTGATAACCCCAAGAGCCATCGAACGGATATTCACTGATTGGCATTAGCTGTAAATGGGTAAAGCCCATTTCTTTGATATAAGGCACCAACTCGGCTATCAACTGCGAGTAATCGGTATAATCTTGGCCGTCATCCCCGTTGCGGCGCCATGAGGCTAATTGCACCTCATAAATAGACATAGGTTGTACATGTGGCTGATGACTTGCCCGTTCTGTTAACCATTGACTATCTTGCCAGTCATAGCCTTCTACTCGAGGTATTTTCGACGCATTATGAGGTGACGGTTGCATGGCGACCGCATAAGGATCGGACTTAATAACTTGATTGCCATGCATATCGCTAATGGCATATTTATAGTGCTGATCGGGTTCAACCTCGGCAATGAAAATATCCCACAGCCCACTGGCTGGATGATGACGCAACACATGGCGCTTATTGTCCCATAAATTAAAATCACCAATCACCGCAACTTGCTTAGCATTTGGCGCCCAAACACAAAAATGAACCCCTTTTACATCGTGATGTTTACGCCAATTAGCGCCTTGAAAATGGTATGTTTGCAGCTGGCTTCCTTCGCCAAATAAATACACATCGTCAGGATCGAGTAGACTGTCAAATTGATATGGGTCGGTGATAAGCTGCTCACACAACGGATATTGCACCCGTAATAGATAAGCAAAATGGTTAACTCTGCGGCCCATTTTACCGGCAAATAAACCTTGTTCATTCACTTGCTCAAGCGTCGCCACTTTACGTCGATCTTTAGCATTCAACACATCAACACTGAGCGCACCAGGTATTAAGCAACGAACAACCAGCGCTTTATCATCATTAACACTGTGCATACCAAGCAGTGAAAACACATCGGTGTACTCACCATTTAATAAGGCCATTTCACTACCTTGTTGAAAATACGGGGTCGCTACTGTCATATTTAATGATCCATTAATGAGCAAGTTTATCGGATGACTATGTGTTTACTGCACTTGTTTTAACTGCACTGGCGTGAGTTCGGGACTTTCGCGCCGATGCTATCGCTTCAAGACGTTGCTGCACTTTAGGGCTTTGGGACATTTGTTTGATAGACAGGGGTAATCGGCGTTGCCAATTAGGGAACTCTTTCCAAGTACCGGGAATATTTACCCCGTGTTTATCAGCGACTAAATCACTTAATTGCACACTAAATAGTTGTGCATTGCCCTTAGCAGCAACGCGGATCCAAGCCAACAACACACTATCAAAATCTAATTGTTCGGCTAATGTCATGGGGGTTGGTAGCTCAAATGCTTGTTCGCGGATAAGCAAGTCAATCAATTGCTGTTTTTCTTGCTGACGCTGGTCCATGACCTGATGTAACTTGTCATCGGTTTCAATCAATTCAAGTTGACGTCGTAGGCGTAAATCCGCAGCAAACCACCACGCAGAAAGTGTCGGTACATCGTGATTAGCCAACATCATCAGGCTTTGACGTTTATAGTCTTGTGGTGGTTTAAACCCATTATGGTCTTTACAGAAATAAAATAATTCATTTGATAAAATGCCCGCTTGGTGTAAACACGACACAATCTCTGGTGGTACTATGCCTAAATCTTCGCCAATCACGATGCAACGAGCACGCTGGCTTTCTAAACAAACAATGGCGAGCAAGGTGTCCAGCGGATAATATACATAGCAACCTTTACCAAGTTCTTCATGCAGAGGCCACCACCACAAACGTAGTAATCCCATAACATGATCAATTCTCAGCGCGCCGCAGCTTTGCATATTACTGCGAACCAATTGGATGAAATGGCTAAAATTATGCTGCTTTAATTTCACGGGGTCGAATGGGGTTAAGCCCCAATTTTGGCCTTGCTCAGCAAAAGGATCTGGTGGTGCGCCGATACTGGCGTTATCACAAAACAAATCTGCATTGGCACTAATTTCAGCGCCATGACTCACCGCACCTACGGCCAAATCACGAATAAGCCCAATACTCATACCGCATTGTTTTGCATTCAACTGGCAAGCTTGTAATTGTTCATCGGCGACAAATTGCAAATACATATAAAAGCCAACATCTTGAGTGAAGTATTTAGATGCTAATTCCACTTCGACGGTAACAAACTGCATCAACGCAGCTTCATCTTGTACAACAAACTCTTTATAGGCCTTGTATCTTGGGGTTTCTAGCTTGATGTGGTGAGAACAAAATATTTGATACATTTTCTCGAATGCTGCGTATTTAAGACTGTGCACCTCATCGTAATTAATAAGATGTGCTTGATTTAGTACTAACCTTTTTTGCTGCCATTTTTGTGATGATAACTCCCCATTAAGGGCTTTATATTCATGAACGGCTTCAATTTGTATGTACAAGGGGTTTAACCGACGGCGGTCTGTTGGACTGTATGGACTGGGGTTATCTGGCTGGCTTATGTCTACTGCATGTAATGGATTGAGAAGAATAAAATCAGCACCAGCATGGGCAGCATACTCAATAAGCTCAGCTAAATTGCCAAAATCACCAATGCCCCATTGCGCATCATTACGCAATGCATACAGTTGCGCATTAAGCCCCCAAGATTGCTTACTGCTGTTAAGTGGTTGCACTAAGCGACCTTGATAAGCCGTAGACGGTGCAACCATCAACTGTCCATGTAAGGTATCTTTATGCTGAGGATCGTTAATAAACGCTAAATCGAGTTGGTGATAACCTAAATGTAATTTAGCTTTATCAAGCATTAAACGATATTGGCAATAACGTTGATCATTAATATGATATTCGCCAGCAATAACACAATCACTCACATCGGCATTCACCGAAATTGTGTCAATATTTTCACCGCTGATGGTCACCACAAACTCAGATGAATAATGCTCTGGCAGATAGACATCAACATGAGGCTTATCAATAGTACACCACTGAAAACCATGTAGCGGTACCAACCAAGGCTGTACATCGAGTTGCTCTATTCTGGCGTCTATCTTTGGTGGTGATAAATGCTGCTGAGTAAAAGCCTGTACATCGAATAGTTGCTGGCCAGGCTTATTCATACCATGAAGGTGCTCATGTTGATCAAACGACGATTGCAACAACATTGTGGTTAAAATGCCCTGCCTGTCCTTAGCAGGTATGTGAACAAGATTACCGAAACAATCGATAAACTCTGCCCCAACGCCTTGCAAATATAGCAACTTCTCTAGTCCCATATTTGTCTTCCTCGCGATAATTAACTGCATTAATTCCAGCAGTTACCATGCCAGTTCATCATAACAAATTGACGACAGATTAATTGCAGTAAGATGACAATGGCTATTCATTAAAAATCATATAGTTACTAAAGAAAGGTTAAGATTGTATTGCTCGTTTAATACGCTTGTTTTAAGTTTGTTTTTTGCACAAAAATAGTGCACAACAATCAAATCAGTGCATATTATCTATGGATTTCAAGTGGAAGCGCCTTAAAAAGAGGCAGTTGATATCATTGCTATTATGATTTTGTATTGCCAATAGCTTAAGTCTTAAAACTGCTCTGACTCAATTACCCTATGTAGATGTTTAAGCCTTATAACGCCACGGTTAACAGTGATGCTTGTTACTGAAATAGAATAGCCAATTAATACTTCTGTTATGCTAGCTGTATCGCTATTGTCAGCGGTGGGGTGATAATCTCTTCGTTCCAAAGTACCACGCAGGGTTGATTCCAGATCACAACATCCCTTGTCATTAACAGGATACACACGTAATAAATGAATAAACACGAATTCACTTTGCGCTACAACTTACATTGTTTGCGTTCGACAATTGCTTCTGCGCCCCCGTCGTACCTTGGCCGCGAAGCCGCGGTATTAATCCCTGTAATCGAAATAGAGCAACAATTACATATTATTTTAACCCGACGTCCGATGCATTTACGTCACCATCCTGGGCAAATTAGCTTTCCTGGCGGCAAAGTTGAGCCAAATGATATTAATGCCATCCACACCGCGCTGCGCGAAGCTCACGAAGAAATTGGCTTATTGGCAGATAATGTTGATATTTTAGGTGTGTTTCCAGCTCATAAAACCTTTACCGGTTTCGAGATCACCCCTGTCGTGGCAATAGTAAAGCAGCCATTTGAACTGGTACTCGACCCCGGTGAAGTGGATGATTGTTTCTCAGTACCATTGAATTTTTTTATTGAGCGCAGTAACCGTCATAAAATGTTTCATTATCGCCACGGCGCACATTATCAAGTGCATTTTATGCCATTTGAAGACAAATTTATTTGGGGGGTAACGGCAGCCATCATAGATTTACTGTGCCACCATATAGCAGATAACTAATCACTGTAGGCGCATGACGTAAAAAGCCAATTGATGGTTGATTAGCTTAGAACTATTGTTCCAAGCATCATCAGCGTTATTTTACACCACGTAACGAATATACAAACCTGCTGCGAGTGATACCAAAAACAACAATGGAATATTGACCCAAAAACCAATTCGAGTGGTGGCTTTTGCATAAAAGTTTACCAGCAAATTCAAAAAGCTGACCCCAGCACACCACCATATTAAGTATTCTAATTTAATGGTTAACTCAGGGTCCCAGTTTAATCGTACCGATGCGCCTTTACTCAAAAAATAACCTACCGCACGATCAGGTCTGGCTTCGCCAAAAATAATCAATGCATAAATGGCTAAGCTCCAGCCTAATAACGACAAAACGGTCAATACAACCTGTATAATTCCTAAACGAGACATGGCCTTTCCTTGGTTTACGAGAGAATATAAAGGCTAATTAGCCATATATTTAACCGACATACTCAAAAGTATCACATTAATCACCCTAGAATAGCGTTTTCAGCTTGAGAAAAGCCACCAGCAAGGTAAGATAAACCCCAATTTTATATTTATATTCTATACGTTGGAGAATAAAGCAACAATGAGCATTGCATCTGTCGCTTCTGTATTTAAAGGTGAACACGCCGTTGGTTCGCAAGTCACTGTCCGTGGCTGGGTAAGAACTCGTCGTGATTCAAAAGCGGGTATCTCTTTCTTGGCCGTGTATGACGGTTCATGTTTCGACCCTATTCAAGGTGTCTTGCCTAATAGCCTAGCCAATTACAATGACGATGTATTGAAATTGACTGCTGGCTGCTCTGTCGTAATGACGGGTGAAGTAGTTGCCTCTCCTGGCGCTGGTCAAGCATTTGAATTACAAGTCACTGAAATAGTGGTTACGGGTTTTGTAGACGATCCAGATACTTACCCAATGTCGGCCAAACGCCACTCTATTGAGCATTTACGTGAACTTGCCCATCTACGCCCACGTACTAACATTATTGGTGCAGTAGCCCGTGTACGTAACTGTTTATCGCAAGCGATTCACCGCTTCTATCATCAAGAAGGTTTTATCTGGGTATCTACCCCGTTAATTACCGCTTCTGATTGCGAAGGTGCGGGCGAAATGTTCCGCGTGTCGACCTTAGACATGGAAAATCTACCTCGCACAGCTGACGGTAAAGTCGATTACGATAAAGATTTTTTCGGTAAAGAATCATTTTTAACCGTGTCGGGTCAGTTAAACGCTGAAACTTATGCTTGTGCGTTATCGAAAGTATATACTTTTGGCCCAACGTTCCGTGCTGAAAACTCAAATACCACTCGCCACCTTGCAGAATTCTGGATGGTTGAGCCTGAAGTGGCATTCGCAACGTTAGATGATGCGGCTGAGTTAGCGGAAAGAATGCTTAAATTCGCGTTTAGCGCAGTGCTTGAAGAACGCATGGATGATTTAAACTTCTTTAACGAACGTGTTGATAAAACCGTTATCGAACGTTTACAAGCATTCGTTAGCAGTGATTTTGCTCAAGTGGATTACACTGATGCGGTTGAAATCCTTAAAAACTGTGGTAAGAAGTTTGAATTCGCAGTTGAATGGGGTATTGATTTACAATCTGAGCACGAACGCTACTTAGCTGAAGAGCATTTTAAAGCGCCTGTTGTCGTTAAGAACTACCCGAAAGACATTAAAGCTTTCTATATGCGCTTAAACGATGATGGCAAGACTGTTGCAGCAATGGACGTATTAGCACCAGGTATTGGTGAGATTATCGGTGGTGCACAGCGTGAAGAGCGTTTAGACGTGCTTGATATGCGTTTAGCTGAAATGGATTTAAGCCAAGAAGATTACTGGTGGTATCGTGACCTACGTCGTTATGGCACCGTACCTCATTCAGGTTTTGGTTTAGGTTTCGAGCGTTTAGTGTCGTATGTTACTGGCGTTAACAACATTCGTGATGTTATTCCATTCCCACGCGCCCCACGTTCAGCCAGTTTCTAATTATCTCGATAATATGAAATGACATAAACGCGCCATTTGGCGCGTTTTTTATTAGCTTTACCATATGGTTTTTAGGATATATCAGTATCAGTATTTTAATTTATAGTGTTCAAACTGACTAAATCCATAGATTTATTAGAGAGAGATCTGATAACAATGCAATGAAAATGACACATATTATATGACACGTTATTCTATACATATTGCAAGCTGTAGCACTTATTAAGTCAAAGGTATTTCTATGAATATAAAGTTCTCAATTAAGAGAATGCTCCAAATTACCATTATGCTAACGTTAACTGCGTTGACACTATTAGCTTGGGTTATGAGTGTTCAGCAATCACGTATACATGTAAATGTTAAACATGAAGAACAACAAGTTAATGCCATATTTGCCTTAAAAGATACTCGTTATTTTGTCGTGCAAATACAGCAATTTCTAACTGATGTCGGTGCAACAAAAAGTGATGAAGCAAAATCAGAAGCACTCGAAAGTAAGCAAAGCGCCCTAGAACATATTGAAAAATTGATTCAATATGCTCCTGAATTTACCGTTCAGGCACAAAACATTAAACGCCAAGTTAATTCATTACATGATTCAGGCATAAAAATGGCTGATGCCTATTTGACTCAAGGAACTGATGCCGGCAATTTATTAATGAAAAGCGCTGGTGGTTTTGATGATGCGGCTGGCGATTTAGCTGATAACTTAGATCTATTGGCTCAAAAACTCGATCAGCAATTTATACTCACCGTTAATGAAACGCTCAGGGCAACCACTACCGCTGCTAGAGTGCAATTATGGGGAAGCATTGGCATAGGATTGTTTATAGTGATCATTATGATAGTGCTATACCAACGTATTTTAACACCACTTAAAAAACTTGATGATTCAATGCGCAATGTGGCCTCTGGCGCCAAAGATTTAACCGCAAGGTTAGATGATAGCAGTGATGATGAAATTGCCAAAGTTGCCGCCAGTTTTAATGCGTTTGTTGGTAATATTGGCGAATTAATTACTGACTTTAATCATAATACCCAACAATTAGGTACAGCAAGCGACCAATTAACTTCGGCTAGTAACGAAACGTTGAGTGGGATGCAGCGACTACAAAGTGAAACTGAACAAGTCGCTACCGCTATGAATCAAATGCAAGCCACCGTCATTGAAGTTGCTAATAATGCAGAGTTAGCCGCTCAAGCAGCTCAAGAATCTGATGCACAAGCACTGCATGGTGACAACATTGTCAAGAAAACGATTACTTCGATTGATCATCTTGCTAAAGGGGTTGAACAAGCCGCTAATGCACTCTATCAATTGCAAAAAGATACCGATAATATTGGCACTATCTTAGAAGTCATTCGAGGAATTGCAGATCAAACCAACTTACTGGCTCTGAATGCTGCTATTGAGGCTGCGCGTGCAGGAGAGCAAGGACGAGGTTTTGCTGTTGTCGCTGATGAAGTACGCACCCTAGCAAAACGAACTCAAGATTCGACTAACCAAATTCAGCAAATGATTGGCCAATTACAATCAGGCGTAAAAGGAGCCGTGACAGTAATGGCATCGAGTCGAGAGCAAGCCATTAACAGTACGGAGCAAGCGGCGCAAGCTGGTGATGCGCTGAGCAAAATTACTCAGTCTGTGGCGACAATAGCCAATATGGCGACTCAAATAGCGACCGCAGCAGAAGAACAAACTGCAGTAAGCGATGAAATTAATCGTAATATTGTCAATATTAGCGATGAAGCTCGTTTGACAGTGACCAATGCCCAGCAATCAAATACTGCCAGTATCCAAGTTGGTCAGTTATCACAACAGTTAAGAGCTCAAATTGGTCAATTTAAAATCAATTAACTGACGCTACAATGTCATTTAGAGAACATTCTCAGCCAGTTTTTCATATTTTCATTGATAAACTGGCTATCTATTTTCACCTAAAATTATATTTTTCAGTAAATTAACTGTTTACAATGATCAGGTCACGTAAATGTTTGACGTCATCACGCACGGCAGCAGCTTGTTCAAACTCTAGGTTCTTAGCGTGTTCATGCATTTGTTTTTCCAATTTATCAATTTGATGACTCAAATCGGCAATACTGGTGTATTTCGCTCGCTCTTCTGCCACTTCAGCAAATTTAGAGTGATTTTTACGAGTACCTTTACTGAAGTTAGTGTCACCTACATCCATTACATCGGTAATACTCTTCACTACACCACGAGGCACAATACCGAGTTTAAGGTTATGTAGGTGTTGCTTTTCACGGCGACGCTCTGTTTCCCCCATGGCTTTAGCCATTGAGTTGGTTATTCGGTCCGCATATAGAATGACTTTACCGTTAACGTTACGAGCAGCACGGCCGATAGTCTGAATAAGTGATCTCTCTGAACGTAAAAAGCCTTCTTTGTCTGCATCTAAAATGCACACTAATGACACTTCAGGCAGATCTAGCCCTTCACGTAATAAGTTAATGCCAATCAGTACGTCAAAACGTCCCAAGCGTAAATCACGAATAATTTCAACTCGTTCAACGGTATCAATGTCCGAATGTAAATAACGAACTTTAACCCCATGCTCGTCAAGGTATTCACTCAGATCTTCAGACATCCGTTTAGTTAATGTGGTCACCAGCACACGCTCATTAACCGCCACGCGTTTGTGGATCTCAGACAAAAGATCGTCAACTTGAATGCCCACAGGCCGAACTTCCAATACAGGATCGAGTAATCCGGTTGGCCTTACAACCTGCTCTGCTATCTCGCCGGTACTTTTTTCAAGCTCATATAAACTGGGTGTTGCTGAAACAAAAATGGTTTGCGGCATTAATCGTTCAAACTCTTCAAACATTAACGGCCGATTATCTAGTGCTGATGGTAATCGAAATCCATACTCTACTAAGTTCATTTTCCTGCTTCTATCACCTTTGTACATAGCGCCAATTTGCGGTACCGTCACATGTGACTCATCAATAATCAGTAGACCATCTGCAGGTAAATAATCTAATAATGTTGGTGGACCTTCTCCAGGCGATCTGCCTGATAAATATCGAGAGTAGTTTTCAATCCCGGAGCAATATCCTAGCTCGACCATCATTTCTATGTCGTATTGAACTCGCTCAGTGATCCGCTGAGCTTCAATCAATTTATTGTTATCGAGTAGATATTGACGACGTTCTCTGAGTTCTTCTTTAATATCTTCAGTTGCCGCTAAAATTTTCTCTCTTGGTGTCACATAATGCGTTTTGGGATAAATGGTGGCACGCGCTATTCGTTTGTTAATCTGTCCGGTCAAGGGATCAAACTCACTTAAGCGTTCTATTTCGTCGTCAAATAATTCTATTCGAATGGCTTCGCGTTCAGATTCTGCTGGAAAAATATCTATCACTTCACCGCGAACTCGATATGTCCCGCGTTGTAACTCAATGTCATTGCGTTTGTATTGTAATTCACTGAGCCGAATGAGGATGTCACGTTGGCCCATAAAATCGCCTTGACGCAAATGCAATAACATCTTCATATAAGAATCAGGATCGCCTAAACCATATATGGCTGACACAGAGGCAATAAGCACCACATCTTTACGCTCTAATAACGCTTTAGTGGCCGATAAACGCATTTGCTCGATGTGGGCATTCACCGATGCATCTTTTTCAATAAAGGTATTAGAAGCGGGTACATAAGCTTCTGGTTGATAGTAATCATAATAAGAAACAAAATATTCAACCGCATTATGTGGAAAAAACTCTTTCATTTCGCCATAGAGTTGCGCGGCAAGTGTTTTGTTAGGCGCCATAATAATGGTTGGCCTGCCCATTTGCTTAATCACATTCGCGATAGTATAGGTTTTACCTGACCCTGTTACGCCTAATAACGTTTGACTAGCAACGCCAGACTCTAAGCCATCTACTAATTTTTTTATTGCTGTAGGTTGATCGCCGGCGGGTTCGAATTTGGACTCTAGGGAAAATACTGACTCTGACACAACATGGTTTCCTATTCTATTGAACCAATTATCATATACCTAAACACAGGTTAATGGCGATACATAATAGTACTAAACCTCTGGTGTTTTTACTTGAGGCAGTAACTATATTGAAGGAAAAATTGCAGAATATTATTTAATATTGGTGTGTTTCATGCAGATCATTCTCTGTCACTTGGTTCTTCAATATGACAGCATAATGATCGTAATATGAAAGTTATAAACAAATCGATTCGATCAGTATTTAAGGCCACAAATGCGCTAAAAATCGAGCTTAAAGCACAATTTAATACACAATCTACTATTCAAAGAGATTACAATTTTGCAATTGACAGAACAGTGAAAAAATAAAGTTGTTGATTTTTGTATCTGTTTGATTAAAAACAACTTAACTTATCGCTAAATATTTGTACCAATTTAAGTCCGACTCAAGCGCAACAAGGGTTAGCCGCTTATTTACAGTAGAAGTCCACAAGTTTATCCACAGATTTAGTGGATAAGTCACAAAAGCCCAATACTACTGCGGGGTAGCGAGCAAGTGAGTTTCATAAAAACGTAAGAAAATTGTGATGAAATTTAATTACATTTGCACATTAATACGAAAGATAGCGACAATAGTTCAGTTGCTGTTTTAAATTTGTAGTCGCCTCATATATTAGCAACGCCTTGAACACCGATCAACATTGCGATCAGTGAGCGCTTACGCTAGTACACATTCAACAAATATCACCTCCCTCGTATCGCTAAACATGGTTGACTCAGCCCAAGCTATGGCTGGTGAATATTAGCCATACTCAAATTGATTATTTTCAGCCACGTCTTAGTATTTAGTGATAACTGCACTATAGAACTCATCAAGGTGTCGACAATATAGCTATAATGCCACTGGTGATAGCTGGGTAATCTCAACGGCTAAAAACAACAATGTACAACAATGTATTACTCGGTTTAAAAGCTTGTGCGCGCTATGTATCGATGCTTTGCTGAGTTAAATATCATTAACATACTTTGACTCAAGAAGCTGTCGATAAAAACATAACTTAATCTCATAACTTAATCTCATAACTTAATCTCATAACTCAATCTCATAACTCAATCTCATAAGATCAACCTTAATTTAGGATAATAAAGAATTATCACATCACAAAATTTGCACTATCAGTTTGCTTAAAGTGACATTCAGTTTGCTTAAAGTGACATTGACTTGCAATAAGCCCCCTTTTCACATGTCAAATCTGCTTAATGAGTACAAAAAATAGTAAGTTTGATATTGCTGACTTGCCATAAATCCGTTTTTACCGATCTATACAATCTCTGTATCTCGAATTGCACTTATATCAACACGGTTTTCAGTTCCGCCATAAAGCCACACCGACGAGATAGCCGAAAAAACACAACGATAGACATCAAAAACATGATGTATACAAAAATATTGTCTTTATAATCGTGGAAATGAATGTTGAGAGTAAGTGATTCATTTTGTTTTCATTGTTTAAAAATCGACACAAATGCCCAAAAGTCGTTCACGATGTGTGTTTGGTAACCAATTAGTCACATAAATGCGTTTTTTTTTATAACTCGAGTTGACTCAGTTACCAGAGCGTTTTACTATGCGCTCCGTTCTCAGCAATACATTGCTAAAAACGCTTCCCCAGTAGTTCAGTTGGTAGAACGGCGGACTGTTAATCCGTATGTCACTGGTTCGAGTCCAGTCTGGGGAGCCAATTTAGTATGCAGAGTTGAGATGTAAGCGTAATTCCCCAATAGTTCAGTTGGTAGAACGGCGGACTGTTAATCCGTATGTCACTGGTTCGAGTCCAGTTTGGGGAGCCATCGTTTACTGTTATCGAAATAATTCCCCAATAGTTCAGTTGGTAGAACGGCGGACTGTTAATCCGTATGTCACTGGTTCAAGTCCAGTTTGGGGAGCCATCGAGATAACACATTTGAAATAATACGCTTCCCCAATAGTTCAGTTGGTAGAACGGCGGACTGTTAATCCGTATGTCACTGGTTCGAGTCCAGTTTGGGGAGCCA